>NZ_JACJRS010000229.1 GCF_014697375.1 Phormidium sp. FACHB-1136 | reverse complement strand
CCCGTCTCTTTCTCAAGATGAGATGCCAATCTCTCGGCGGTCCATGTCCCAAACGCATAACCGTAATCTTGAGGCTCTTTATCAATGACTTCTATCAGTAAGTCAATGTACTCATCCGTTGCCTTATGATAGTTGCCTTTCATTCGGTCATCGATCAAACTATCTAACTTGCTCGGATCTCCATGGGTGCTCCAGTAGGCCACCTTCCGCAAGGAGCATCCGATTAAGTCCGCGATCTCTTGCTGAGTCCTGCCGTCATTGCGCAGTAGCCGTATTAGAATGCGCTCTCGAATGTCAGGGTGTTCATGGAACTTCAATTGCTTCTGAAGCTCTTGCTTTTCCTCTGACGTTAGATAGTTTCTGACTCCCATGGCTTATTCCATAATTTTAATGTATTATACGCAGTTTAGATGACTAACAGCTTATTGAATTGCTAATTCGGGCAATGCTGGCCACAGGTGCAACCCCCCAAGAAATTGGTCAAGTGATTGCACAAGTGGGCTGAACTCAATCTCTCACAGATAACTTTGCTGTACTACCCCAACCGAGGGCTGAAGCAACCTAACGGTTCGCTTGAGCAGTTGCACACGACCTTCACCATTACTGAGACCTTTTGGAAATCCGCTCCAAGCGAATTGTTATGCGTCTAGAGTTAATCTAAACGCAAATTTTTAGAAGGTGATTTATATGAGTTTCAAGCTCTAAATCTAACAAATATGCACAAATGGAAATAAATTTTTTATATTCTTTCAAATCCGATCGGGAGATATTGAGAACGTTGGCGGTGTGCGCTACGATGTGGCGACTACCAACTAAAGCTTGCAGTTTATCTCTGATAAATGTATGCGCTGTTGCTTTTCCCCATTTTATATCAAACTTCGGCTTAATTTTGGTAAAGATGTCTGATAAGCCAACATTTGAAGGTAGTCCTATTTCGTACAGGCTAGAGAATAATCAGGCGACCCTAGAGACCTTACGGCAGTAGATTGCTGTTTTTGGCTGTTTTTTCTCTGGCCCGTAGATTAATGCACTACCCATTTGAAAACATATTACTGATAGGGCACCTCGAAAAATCCAAATCTTCGTGGAAGTAGCTACGAGATTTCAGGGGTTTCAGGCTTTTCATGTTCGCTATACGGTAATTAATCGAGGTGCCCGATAGTATCTGGGCTGGGATTACTACCACTATCATTGAATGCAGGAGGATGAACATTCTTTAGAAGAACTATCTTACATGCTAATTCAATGTCGGTAAGTCTATTAATTTTTTGAGTTGGTTCTTTGAAGGGCTCGCCTTTCATAGCGCGTTCAAGAGTGTTAAAAATACTACACACCTGCATTTTATCGGGTAATTTATTGAACTGAACTTTACTGTGAGGTGTCGCTAATTCAGTTAATCTTTCCTCCATGACCTGCCTCAAGAAATACTCAAACGAAGCCACCATAAGAACTATTGCACTTCCACGCAAAGCTTGCACAGCTTTTTGTTCTTCTTTGCGAGGCGGGTTTTTATATTTCCGCTCTAGCTCCAGAAGAGCTTCAACCATTTCGAGAGAGCTTTGGAACTCCTTTAGAGCATTAGAATGAGGCATATGTATAGCTTCAGTTGGGCACCTCGATTAATTGCCTTATTGCAAACTCGAAGAGCCTGAAACCTCTGGAATCTCGTAGCCATTCTCAATAAGATTTGTATTTTTCGAGGTGTCCAGTTATGATTTCAAAGCTTTAAGTATTACATTTTGTACCATTTCAATCCTCACCTTGATATATGCTGGCACTGCTGCATCTATAGCTTTTTGAAATTCATCTAGGGTAAATAAAATCTTGAGGGCATCTCGAAAAATACTGAAGACACTGTCTCACAATGAGACTCACGCCGAAATTCAGACTCCTGAAATATTTGCTAATAGTCCAATATTTGATCATTAGTATTTGGATTCTTAAAGAGATAGTCGATAGACACAAAAAGATGAGATCATAGATAATATAAATCACTCATTTCTCATCAGGACTATGGGACAAAAAGGATTCTGGGACTTTGAGGAACGCCAGCAGGAATTGCTCAACAAAAATAAAACCTTAAAATATCTCAATGACATTATTCCTTGGGAATTATTCCGAGATGAACTAGAATCGCTCCATAAAAAAGACCGCAAAAGCAATGCAGGCCGCAAACCAATCGATGTCATTTTGATGTTTAAGCTCTTGATCCTACAACCAACACTCCGGACAGATTTAGGAGGCTGTGATCCCAGTCTATGCGGCGATAACCCCGTAGTTCAGGAGGGTCTGGTAGTTGGGATGGGATTGAATCAAAGTTGGCTC
>NZ_JACJRS010000228.1 GCF_014697375.1 Phormidium sp. FACHB-1136 | reverse complement strand
CAGAAAGGTTTCGCTTTCACCAACCTCAATCACGAAGGGACGGGCCATCCTTTCTACCCTCTCGAACGTCATCCTCTATTATGCTCAACTTCATGTCGGATTGGTATAAGAGTAGACGAATTTTTTAGCACATCTGATTTATTAGCTATATGTGTCTTCAGGAGATCTATATCTGAAATTACTGGATATTTGAATTTTCCTACAGGTATTCCTAAAGATATCGACTGAAAAATCAATTCATTTATATTAAATTTGTCAGGATCTATCAAAAACCATGCTGAAATTGGAGCAGAATTGTACACAGATTCACTGATAAGCTGAATGCCAGATATTTTACCTAAGACTTCCTGATAAATCTTCAGTTTTTCTCTTCTAACTTGAATAGTATACTCTAGTGATTTTATCTGGCTAATGCCTAAAACAAAACCTAGTGGATTTACTCTAAAGTTAAAACTATATTGAACATAATCAAATCCTGTTTTCAGAATATCTGCATAAGTTGAGTTATTTTCAACGGTTGAAAGTTGATTAGATTTCCATACTTCTCCAACATGTCTATATTGATTAATGGTATTCCGCTTGCCCTTATTTTGAAATACTAAAGCTCCACCTTCACCAAGTTTAAGAAGTTTATTTGCTCCAAAACTAAAGCAACCATAATCACCTATTGCTCCAGCGAAGTCAGATTCAACTTTAACTCCCAGTCCTTGAGCTGCATCTTCGATTAGAATAATATTTTTGCGGAGACATATCTTCTGAATCTCTTTAATATTAAAAGGGTAGCCATGAAGATAGGAAACTATTACAGCTTTTGTCCGGGACGTAATTAAAGATTGGAAGTGATCTAGATCAATATTATAAGATTCATGAGAAAAATCGTATAGCCTGATCTTGCATTTACAGATATTTACTATGGCCAAAATTGCTGATACATGAGTTAGATTAGGAGCAATTATTTCATCTAATTCTGTTAGACCAACTAATTTCAATGCAATAAATATAGCAGAAGTGCAGTTTGGCATTGCAATACAGCTAAGTCTTTCTTCTCTAGACAGGTAATGAGCCAGTAGAGATTCAAATTTTTGTAGTGTTTCACTACCAAAAATTGTCAAATCAGAATTTAACAAAGTATTTCTAATATTTTCTACATCCTCGTTGCTAATCGTTACACTATCTGTAGGCACATCAAGATATTGCATCAGCTACCTCGAATTTCTTTTAGTAGAATTTCTACGTTTTGGCTTGAGGGAATCTCTCCATTTAACTCGATTAAATTCACGTTCATTTTCTGCGAATAGAATCTAATATCCTTCTCCATGCGTTTTTTAGCTTGACGCAGAAAATCTACTTGGCTTACTGATAGCTTTATTTGATCTCTTATATGTATACGCTCAATACTCGTTTCCAAAGGCACGTAGACATACACAAGTAGATCTATATCTTTGATTGAAAAAAGTAAACAATTACATAAAGCATTAATAAAGCTTTCAGATACTTCTCCATACTCTGAATATATTGATTCACTCTGATAAGCCATAAGCGTAAATATGTCTCGATCATAAATATTTATATCCTCTGAATTTCTAATTCGATTAGATTCTTGCTTGTAGAAGAAACTAGCTGCTAACAAAAAGGTTTCATAAATGCTGGTTTTGAAATTTTGTCCAGATCGAAAAAAGGGATCATGACTTAGCATCTCTGACAACAAAGTATCTAAAGGAGTATTGCTTAACTCTCTTATATTAAAAATATCTTTCTGTTTTTTTAAGACTCTTGTTAGCTCTTTAATCAAAGTTGATTTACCGACCGCATCAATACCTTCAAAGATAATATTCATGTCAATACATTTCCCATAAATTAATACATCGCTCACTCAGACATTGCATCTTATTCTGTATTTCAGCTTTTTGCATAGTAGCTGGACAACCGAATTCTTCTCCGTCACAATTAACAAAAGAAAAACCATGCCATGCCTTACAAGTTCTCACAAGAGAATCAAATTTATTTTCAATAAATTCTTGATGTGCCTTAGAATATCTTTGATTGAAGAGATGTTTTTTACTCTTAATAAGAGAAAAACAGTCTTTAAGTTCATTTGCGTACTTAATATCGAAATCTAGCTCACCTGACTGCCTGACACATCTTTATGCCGCCTCCCAGGGGGGCAATTGACATCGTATGGACTGGATCCTAGAGAACCAGATGCGGTCATAGTACTGGTCTTCGGCGTTTTTAGAGGCAAAGCAGGGTTCAGGGTCAACGGTGAGCAGGGGGATGGGTTGGAGCAACGGACGCCCTTTGTTGACGGCACCCTTGAGCCAGCGGAGG
>NZ_JACJRS010000227.1 GCF_014697375.1 Phormidium sp. FACHB-1136 | reverse complement strand
GCGGTCACCACCACGGCCCCCAGCAGCGCCGCCGACCTGGAGCAGGTGATCGCCATCCTGGAGCAAGCGTTGACACTCAAGGCGAACGCCGGAGGTGCAATCAAGGCCCAAGTGAGGAAAGCCCTGGAGTTGTTGCAGGTGGAAACTGAGTTACGCCTATGAAACTAAGTCCGAACGGTATGTAACGCCCCACAGGGCAAGGCTTTTGGCTTGCCCTGTAACCAAGTTTCCAAGTTTCCAGAGGGGCCAAAAAGCCCGGTTTTGGCCCCTCTGATCATGGAAACGGAACACAGCCCTCCCCCTCCCCCCCATGTTTAGCCCTCTGTGGCGGGTTCTGAGGGATGTCAAGGGTGAAGCGATAGCGGAAAGCGTAGCGGCCCTTGATAGCCCTCAGGTTCCGCTGTATCCATCCCTCATGGGGGGGGAGGGGGAGACGGCACCACTACACAAAAATTATTCATCCCTTCATAGCTATCTAGCGATGAAGGGTTTTTGCTGTATTGGCTCGGCCTGTGAGGGCCGGGATTATACCCCACGCGCCTGCGCCAAACCCCTCATTTTCATCACAACTCAATTCCCGGAAAGGCTAAGCCTTTCCTAGACGGTTCAATTTATCTCAGCAACTCGCCAACCCCTAAAGCCCAGTTTCGGGGGGTGGTTCTCCTTCTCTTGATTATTTAGGGATAACTTCCATCAGGTCTGAGGGAGTGAAACGACCGCAAAATAAGCGTTTCAAGGTTGCCATAAAAATCAAGAACCCCTGTATAGTTGGAGTTACCACACAACAACCAATACAGAGGTTCTAAGATGACCGGAATGAACCGGGCAGTAAGCCCAGTATACCTATCTGACATCTCCGAGAGGGATAAACCTTGGGATATCCACAGGGCACAGGCAGAGGCCGTAGAGGCGCTGTATGGAGTCCTAGGGTATCAGCGGTATCAGGAACGCATGGGGGCCTGTTCTGGGCGGCTACAGTTCGCGCTGATTAGCGATGGTGATGATGGTGTGGTGCCTCACCTCCAGTCCGCGTTTTTCTGTAGGGTTAGAACCTGTCCTGTCTGCCAGTGGCGACGCGCTCTGATGTGGCGAGCAAGGTTCTATAAGGCCATCCCTGAATACCTGAATGAACACCACGGGCGACGGCCTGTGTTCCTGACGCTGACGGTTCGCAACTGCGCGATCAGTGAGCTGCGCCAAACCGTTGACCAGATGAACACGGCCTTTAAGCGTATGAGCCAGCGCAAGAACTGGCCGGGGGTGGCATGGGTGAAGTCCTTGGAGGTCACACGCGGTGCTGATGGTTCGGCCCATCCCCACTTCCATGTGCTGATGTTCGTCAAGCCCGGTTACTTCCAGGGTAAGAACTACATCAAGCAAGCAGCTTGGCGGGAACTGTGGCGATCATGCCTGAGGGTGGACTATCTGCCTGTGGTGAATGTGAAGACCGTCAAGTCAAAAACGCCCACAGGGGACACTCTGGCTGATATCCGCGTGGCCATCCTGGAGACGCTCAAGTATGGCGTGAAGCCCGATGACCTGACCCACGACGCGGAATGGTTAGGGGAGCTGACGCGACAGCTCCACAAGACCAGGGCCGTGGCCGTAGGGGGAGAGCTGCGGCCCTACCTCCGAGAGGATGAACCGGAAGACCTTGTTCACGATGAAGACCTAGAGAGCGAGATGGCGGCCACTGAGGATGACCCGCGCCTGGTTTTTGACTGGATGACTACAGTGAAACGCTATGCCCAAAAGTTAGCTAATTGACGGCGTGTATTACACGGCATACACTGAGCTTAAGGACGTGACTAGACGGTGTACCACCACCCCCTAGCCACTGACCCCAAAGATGCTCTAACCATCATTGAGGCTATAACCATCATGCGACGAAATGACCACGCGCTGAGCGTGGCCAGACCGCTCTACCAACTGGGCGACCTGGTCTGTGTGATCAGCGAATGTGAAGACGGAACAACGACCGACTTCGGCTATGTGACCGGAATTGAGATTGACCCACCCCATTGCACCCCTGGATGGTGGTACGCGGTCTGTCTGGTCGGAAATCAGTGGCACAACCTAACCGAGTGGTTGCCACAAGATGACATTGCAGGGCGTGTAATACACGGTAGGTATGAACATGGAGCCTAGGGCCAAAGACGGAAAGTTCGCGCCTAAGTCTTCTACCGAGCGCAAGGTACGTTCAATCCGAGCGACAGATCATGTGTGGGATGACTTTGGGTTTGAGGCAGACAGACGACGTATTACACGGGCTGACCTGCTAGAGATGTGGGTCAGCTCTCCCCCGGCGGTCACCACCACGGCCCCCAGCAGCGCCGCCGACCTGGAGCAGGTGATCGCCATCCTGGAGCAAGCGTTGACACTCAAGGCGAACGCCGGAGGTGCAATCAAGGC
>NZ_JACJRS010000226.1 GCF_014697375.1 Phormidium sp. FACHB-1136 | reverse complement strand
TTCGCCACCGTGCGATTGAGAACTGACCAGACCCGGGGCTGTGTCTCCAAGGACACCATCCTGGCCTTGGTGTTCAAGCTGGTCGAAAGTGCCCAGAAAAGCTGGCTTAGAATTCGAGGCTTCAAACACCTCGCGGACGTGATTGAAGGCGTCCCGTTCAACGATGGATACCGGACTGATGACAACACCGATGTGACCCAGATGCAGGACGCCGCCTAGATCCTAGCCATACACCAGATTTGACAATATCTCTAAAGACGAATCGCAAGTTCTTGCTGAAGCTGAGACAGAC
This sequence comes from Phormidium sp. FACHB-1136, assembly GCF_014697375.1. Taxonomy (GTDB): domain Bacteria; phylum Cyanobacteriota; class Cyanobacteriia; order Phormidesmidales; family Phormidesmidaceae; genus Nodosilinea. The sequence goes on along the minus strand of NZ_JACJRS010000226.1, from coordinate 2,131 downwards.
GCTCATCCTCAGGCAAACGTAGGGCTTCGGCTAGGTCACTGGAAATTTCTAAGGTGAGTTTGCTCATTAGAAATCGTATCCCCGAATTTCTCGTAAAAGGGTTACGCTGTCGGGGGCGATCCCAGGAGGTGTCCATCGCGATTGATGAATCTCTTGTAGAATTTTTGCTTGGCTCTGTCGCTGGGCTTCAATGTCTAGCGCTCGCTGAAGTAACGCCACAATTTGCTTGTTCATAGAGCGAGACTGAGACAAAGCCATACCCTGAATTTGGGTATAGAGGGCATCAGGGATTTCTAGAGCACTGAGTTGAGTCATCGGCTTTGTCTTTGAGCTTAGTATCTAAAATTGGGAAATCAATGTCGATGCGTCGCTGTTCGTAACCAGGGCGTTTGAGCTGAGATAAGTCGAGGTCATCGATAATGTCCTCTTGGCCCTCGTCAAACTTTTGGTCAAACGCTGTTGCCTTCATAGAGGTGCATCCAAAAGCCCATTACCTATGACTCGCTAGCCTGGTCATCTTCGACAAGATTACCTAGATAGAGCTTAACAAACTCCTTAGCCGCCAGGGGGTTCAGGGTTTTAAGTGTCTGGGTAATCTGAGCAATATTTTCAGCGCTGGGGTCAAGCCCGTGGTACCAGCGCCCCACATTGGCTCGACTAATGCCCATCGTCACCGCCAGTTTGTTCTGGCTAATGCTGTAGGTGTCTAAAACCTGCTTCAGTGCGTCGCTTGCCCTTCCCATGCCCTAATCTTGTCAGAGCCGTACGCGAAGGTAAATGTCACACTTGTGGGTACACTGCGCCCGTGCTAATGTCACACTTGTGACTACATTAAACGGGTGTGCCCATGTCAGAAGAATTCATCCCCAACAGCGAAATCTACAGCGCTCCACCCAGCGACCCTGCCCCCACCCAGCCCAGCCGCGAACCGATTCTCATCACCATCATCGGTTCCGCCGCTGGCCTCGACTTGGTGGTCAAAATCCTCCATCGCCTAGGCTTTGCCGAAGCCAGGGCTTGGAGTAAACCTCAGATTGACCCCAACACAGGCAGACCCATGCGTGTCCTCACCAAATGGCTACGATATTAGGCGATGCTGCCCCTTTGGTATCCGCGCCTGCTGAACGCATTGCCCCAACAACTTGCCCAGTGGGAAATTTGCGGCGGCTACGGCATCCACTGGGAATCCCTTGACGAAGACCTCAGTATCGAAGAAATGCTACGCGATGCCCCTGCCAAAAAAACAGCGGTATTCTCTTATCTTAGAGAGGATGCTTCCCCAGCTTGACCCATAATTTTCTGACGTTGCTGAATTACAGGATGAATCTAGGAGGAACCGGAACATCCTCGAACTTGAGGTAGTGAAGTAACAATCGAACAGAGTGAGCCAGCATGTCTACGGACTTAGCGTAGCACAGCGTTTTGCGATGTAGCCAAGCTAGATAGTGGCGTAAGCGAGTGTTTTCACCTTCAACCCGAGTCATATCGGTCTTGCAGACCATCTGATCGCCCTCCGGAATGAATCCGGGAGATACCGACCAGCCATCCGTCACGTAGAAATAGCCATGCCAAGCCGCGACGATAGACCAGAGTGGGGCAAAGGTTTTGGCACTATGGTCACCCAATACCCAGCCTAAAATCCCCTGCTTAAAGGGGTCAACGGCTGTCCACAGCCAAATTTTGTTTTTTTGAGCCTACAAAGGTTTCCAACTCGTCGAGTTCGCCGACCTCGGGTGTTGTTTCGGGATCGTAAGCATCCGGGAGGCGTTCACCAACTTGCTTCACCCCAGCAATAACCGTCGTATGATGCACCCCTTTGACCCGCTCAACCCCTCTAAACCCGAGGCCGTTGGTGTACATCTTGAGACACTCACGTCGGACTTCATCGGAGTACCCCCGGTAGGGTTCGTAGGCATTAATAAACTGACGACCGCAAGCGACACAGATGTGACTTCGCTTACCTTTTCTCTTGCCATTTTTACGGATATGAGTGGCTCCACATTCCGGACATTGCATTGCAGATTATACCAATCCGGCATGAAGTTGAGCATAATAGGGGATGACGTTTGAGAGGGTAGAGAGGATGGCCCGCCCCTTCGTGATTGAGGTTGCTGAAAGCGAAACCTTTCTC
>NZ_JACJRS010000225.1 GCF_014697375.1 Phormidium sp. FACHB-1136 | reverse complement strand
GTTATCGTTCAATGGATGCCCCAAATACCCAGCTAAAACAGGCCATTTTGCAGGTCTTGCAAGACTATATCGACTTCCTAGGCCGCGATCCAGAGACTCAACTACAGATCATCGTCGATGAGAAAAACGACCATTACCTGCTGACCGAAATTGGCTGGCAGGGGCAGCGGCGCATCTATGGCACCCTGATTCACTGCGATATCATCGACGACAAAATCTGGATTCAGCAAGACGGCACCGAAGCGGGTATCGCACCGGAACTGATTGCCCTCGGCGTCGATAACCAGCAGATTGTCCTGGGGTTCAAATCCGTCGAGCGGCGACAGATTACCGATTTTGCCGTGGCTTAGTGCCATACCCCTAGCTCACAGCTCCATCTGACGACTGCGCTGCTTCTGCCGTCGTCGCTGCCGTTGCGCTTTCCGGTTTCGGTCTTCGTCGTCCTGGGTCTGGCGCTGCTGCACCTCAAGTTGCTTCAGGGCGTTGTCAATGCCTGCTGGTTCCTGATTCTGAGGTTGGGTTTTAGGTTCGAGTTGGCCTTGTTCCTCACCCTGTCCCTGCCGTCGCTCCCACCAATCCATCACGGCATGACTCTCTTGGGGTGACTCAATTCCTCGATATCTGCGGAGGCCATTCAGGGTATAGGCTCTGCCCAGTTGAGAGGCGCTAAAGTAGAGTCCCTTAAATTGGTAGGTCAGCCCTATGGTGATCTCGCCTATCGGCTTCATGTGCAAATCCACTCCAGCCTGTTCCAAGCGGTCAGCCAACTGGTCAAGGTGATTGACCTGGCTGGTTATGTCATCGACGAGATCTTGAAGCTCAGGCTTAATCGCAGGTTGGCCCGTGTCTCGTTCATGGCGAATCATGCCAACGGTGGGCGGTTTCCGCTCCTTGTGCCAGCTTGGGACGGTCGGGGGCAGTCCGTACTCGACTTCCAGTTCTCGGGCCGCTACTTCGGCGTGGTAATGATCCCAGTCTCCGGGCACCCGCTTCCCTTTATCGAGGTCAAACCGACCCGCCACAATGTGGATGTGGTCATGGCGGGTATCGGCATGGCGCACGACCACATAGGGCAGATGGTGGTAGCCCATTTTGTCGAGGTAGTCGCTAGCGATAAGGTACCAAAGGTTATCAGATAAGCGTTCGGGGGGCGCAATGGCCAAAGAAGCGTGATAGGTGTTGTACTGAAGCCGACTAGAACCCGAACAGCTATGCCGGATCTCATGGGCAATGGTGTAGGGATTATCGAGACTCACCATATTGCCGCCAATTACCTGGGCCTCAGGCCGAGTCAACACATACTGGGCCACGTCTAGGGGATCTTTGCGCTTGGTGTGCTTAACGAGCATCGCCCTGGTCTAGGTCATCGCCCTGTTCCTGTTCTAGCTCTAGCTCTAGCCTCAGTTCTTGCTCCAAAGTCATGGGTTCTACAGGAATACCTTTGGGCAGACCGCTTAGATCCACCCCATTCGTTTCAAGCAGTTGGCGGTGGAGCATGGTCAGCTTGGCATCCAGCGCAGCAATGGGTAGACCCATCCTGTCCAGGTCAATCCCGTTGACCCGCGCCTTGGCCAAGATGCGATGGAGCAGCGTCTTCATATCGAGGACAGAACCATAGATTTGAGGCCCAGTTAAGTGGGGCAACCGGGTAGCTTCGATGTAGTCGTCAATCACTTGACTGGGTTCTGCGCCTCTGCGCTCGGCCTCAGCCATCACGGTGTTGTAGTTGTGAGTTTTGAGCCTAATTCTAAGCCGATGGGTATCAGACATCATTCACAAAAGAGGTGTACTGGATCGAATCTTGGCAAATCCATGGGCGGGGCTTACTCTGTCTGAGGTCAGATATTCAGGGCCAGATTCTGATGACGATGAAAGCTGATTTTGTCTGGGTCGTCACAATGATGGTTGGCCATGACTGTGCTACCTTGACTGCCATACTTCCTCTAGCAAGTTCTTAGCCTGTCTGATGATGCTTCGAGTGAGTTCCTAGCGGTTCTGTGATGTGCCCCGACTAGCCCCTATGCGGCCCTTATCCAATCCTTTCGTGTTTTTATCGAGATTTGATGCCCATGCTTGGCCATGTTCGGAGAGGTGGCCCAGGAAAGTATTTCTTGCCTCGCCAAAAACACATCGGTTTTGACTATCGGTTGCGCCCTAAAAATCACCTGATTTGGGCCTGGTTTTAGCCCGGTTTCGAGTTTTGCTAGAGCCAATTTCGCTCCAAGTTAAGCCAAGTTGACCTGACTGCCTGACAGAAGTGGGTGAAAGGCTTGAAACCTCGTGCTGCGAGGGGGAAAAGGTGAGGTGACATGAGACGCTGGAATTGCATATCTCAGGGTCTTTGCCATGCCAGCCACCACCTGTCTCTATGATCAAGTGCTGTCCTTGCTGCGTCAATATAGCCATCGTCGGGATCTGCGACACCTCAAGGCCTTGGCGT
>NZ_JACJRS010000224.1 GCF_014697375.1 Phormidium sp. FACHB-1136 | reverse complement strand
TAAGATGGTCGTCATTCATGGTGTATTCCTGATCTGGTGGTTTACTTCATCCAGCAGAATACGCCCTTCCTTCTTTCCCCTCCATACACCAGAAATGAGCATAGCTCTGTTTTGAATGAGCAAAGGTTCCAACCAACTCCAAGCCCTCTCAGGGATTGAAACTTTCAAATGGCCATGATATTTTTGGCCATCATTCGGTTCCAACCAACTCCAAGCCCTCTCAGGGATTGAAACATCGATGCCTTGGGGCAAGGGGTTCGCCTCCTACCGGTTCCAACCAACTCCAAGCCCTCTCAGGGATTGAAACTGGCTCAAGCTGCATTCCTCGAAGGTTGGGGGCTTGGTTCCAACCAACTCCAAGCCCTCTCAGGGATTGAAACTGAGTGGGGAATGAGTATCGCAACTTTTTCCTTGGGGTTCCAACCAACTCCAAGCCCTCTCAGGGATTGAAACCAAGGGAAAGCGATTAGAAAATACGCTGAAGGCGTAGGTTCCAACCAACTCCAAGCCCTCTCAGGGATTGAAACGAGCCATCCAATGCAAGCCCCGCCGATGGCAATAGGTTCCAACCAACTCCAAGCCCTCTCAGGGATTGAAACAAATCGTCACTAAATCCATTAATTCCTACTTGAGCGGTTCCAACCAACTCCAAGCCCTCTCAGGGATTGAAACCTCCCAGTGGCAGGTGAGCCAGCGTTGGTAGATGGGTTCCAACCAACTCCAAGCCCTCTCAGGGATTGAAACTGCTGGGTGCCCCCACTCCCCTCCTGTCGCATGATGGTTCCAACCAACTCCAAGCCCTCTCAGGGATTGAAACGTACACCAATTATTTTGGGAACGCGCAGGGTAAAAGGTTCCAACCAACTCCAAGCCCTCTCAGGGATTGAAACACTGTAGGCCCACACAGCGCAGGGAGCCTCAACTAGGTTCCAACCAACTCCAAGCCCTCTCAGGGATTGAAACTTACTGCGACTCTGACCCTGCCTGACCCTCAGGAGGTTCCAACCAACTCCAAGCCCTCTCAGGGATTGAAACCATCAGACAAAACCACCGGGAAGCCCAGCTTGCGGCGGTTCCAACCAACTCCAAGCCCTCTCAGGGATTGAAAGAAGAGCCGTATCACCCGTGTTTGTGGGCAATTGCGGTTCCAACCAACTCCAAGCCCTCTCAGGGATTGAAAGGCAGATGGATTCAAGCACACGAATAGATGGCAAGGGTTCCAACCAACTCCAAGCCCTCTCAGGGATTGAAAGCTGGCAAGTCTCACTATCAACTCAAACATGCCTTAGGTTCCAACCAACTCCAAGCCCTCTCAGGGATTGAAAGCTGAATCTTGGCGAGTACCCCTTCAAGGCCATCGGGTTCCAACCAACTCCAAGCCCTCTCAGGGATTGAAAGGGAATTTTCCACAGTGCCCACGGGTGCCCGCTTTCGGTTCCAACCAACTCCAAGCCCTCTCAGGGATTGAAAGCTCTTGGTCAGCGAGGCGACGGACAACGCCTTCCGGGTTCCAACCAACTCCCAGCCCTCTCAGGGATTGAAAGGCCCTTGATTTCTTCAATGGTGAAATCTTGGGGTTCCAACCAACTCCAAGCCCTCTCAGGGATTGAAAGGGCTCCTTCTACTGAGGCCATCAATCCCGCCGATTGGTTCCAACCAACTCCAAGCCCTCTCAGGGATTGAAAGTCATCGGATATCCTCTCAAGCACCCCGCACCAGTAAGGTTCCAACCAACTCCAAGCCCTCTCAGGGATTGAAAGATAATGGAATTACAGATTTTTACTTAGAGGGCACCGGTTCCAACCAACTCCAAGCCCTCTCAGGGATTGAAAGAGTGGATTCTATAGATAGTATTTCCGAGGAAGAATGGTTCCAACCAACTCCAAGCCCTCTCAGGGATTGAAAGAGCAGACTTGCACGGGATGAAGGCATGAAGCCCCCGGTTCCAACCAACTCCAAGCCCTCTCAGGGATTGAAAGAATGTCTTTCCCAGAAAGGGCCGACAGGGCATCAGGTTCCAACCAACTCCAAGCCCTCTCAGGGATTGAAAGAGCCCTGAGTAATCGGGGGGGCTGCGGTGGCCGTTGGTTCCAACCAACTCCAAGCCCTCTCAGGGATTGAAAGTTGAATACCAACCACCAAAAGACAAATGCTTTTCTGGTTCCAACCAACTCCAAGCCCTCTCAGGGATTGAAAGATTCGCGGCCTTGGCATCCTCCCAATGGCAGGTGAGGTTCCAACCAACTCCAAGCCCTCTCAGGGATTGAAAGAGAAATTTCGGTAACAGGGTCAACAGCCTGAGCGGGTTCCAACCAACTCCAAGCCCTCTCAGGGATTGGGTAGTGCATTTTAGTGCAGGCTAGAGGAAAAAGCCGGATGACCTTGCTTGGCCAGCTTTTCTCGGATGTTGCGATTGTAGTCATGGATGAACAACCAGATAGCCCC
>NZ_JACJRS010000223.1 GCF_014697375.1 Phormidium sp. FACHB-1136 | reverse complement strand
GGGGCTATCTGGTTGTTCATCCATGACTACAATCGCAACATCCGAGAAAAGCTGGCCAAGCAAGGTCATCCGGCTTTTTCCTCTAGCCTGCACTAAAATGCACTACCATTAATTCATTGCGCAAGGCCACCAAAGAGGCCAGCCGAATATTCGCCGGACTGTTTTCCCCCGCCAGTTGGGGCACCTGCAAGGGCGGGCTGGGGGTGGTATTGGCCCCCGGTTCTGGGGTGGCCTCGGCGGGATGGCTGTCTAGCCGATAGCCCATGGCCAGCACCAGTTTGAAATTGTCGAGAAACGTCCGCCGCTTATTGGCCTTCACCTCCTCCGGCAGCGCCTCGAAGGGCATGAGGTGGGGATGGGTTTGCCGCACCGGATCAAACCGAGCGCCTTGCTTCCAACCCAGTTGCAGCAGCGCATTGCCCCAACGACCATGGTCTTGCTGGGCTAGCACATCCGCCAACTGCAAATATTCTGGCGACAGCACCACGGATGAGGTATCAAGCAGTCCTGAGAAGTATTCCACAGAAGAATGACCGACGAGGGTACAGAAACAGCGGCAATTAACCAAGATGGCTATAGATTAACAGGGGGCTTGCCCCGGCGGGATATCCCCACCGAAGGGCGAAGCACCCCGACCCCAGTTCCAGCCCAATCAACCGTAGGGGCGAGGTCTCCTCGTCCGCTGATACTGGGGGCCAGTCAGCCGAATTTGAGACTAGATGGGGGGTTAGTCGGTGAGCAATTGCCCTCGATATCCCGTGACAATGCGGCTACCATCTTTGAAAATGTGAACCTCTAGCTGGTCGCTGGCCCAGGTAATAGCGTTGTCTAGGGCGGGGTTAAAAATGTGAACCCGCTGATTTCGAGAGGATACGGGGGAATCGGGCGAATTGACGGCCTGGGATTCGACAAATGGCCCATCAATTAATATGTCCAGTTGATCCAGCAAATTCTGGGCACCGGGAGGGGCATCGACAGAGCGCAATTTTTCTAGGGTAAAGCCCGTAAAAGACATCACTGTCAACCCTTCGGCCTTCACTAGGGCGGCAAGCTGGGCTAGGGCGGTGGCTTGCCAGAAGGGTTCGCCCCCGGAAAAGGTGACCCCCTGGTTCTTGGGGTTAGCCAAAATGCGCTGGGCCAAATCTTCGACGGTGACCAGTTGATTTTCCTCAAAACTCCAACTGGCCGGATTAAAACAGCCCGGACAGTGCAGCAAACAGCCCTGCACCCACACCACTGCCCGACAACCGGGGCCATTCACCTCCGATTCGTTGACGTAGCCCATGATGTTTAACGATCCGGAGGGGATGTGGCTAAGCGCCTCTGGTGGAGCGGGGTGGGCCATGGCGGCAATAGGGGTGAGGGAAGGACTGGGCTAAGGGTGGGAATGATCCAGGAGAAATCATCCATGGGTAAGGATCGATGGGGAATCCTTCACCGGGAATTCTCCCTAGGGAATTGGGGTTGATTCTAGCGATCTGCACACTATATAGCCAAGGAGTGATTAAAAAGCTTAATGGTTGAACTAGAAAGGTTAATGGATGCTCCCCAGTTGGGCAGTGGTAGCCTAGGGACGGAATGATGGGCCGTTTACAGATTCATTGCCCCATCCCCATCCCTTGGCCATGCCCCCATCCCTTCAACCCATCACCCAGCAAACCCTGACGGCAGAACCCATCACCGCCGCCGCCTTTGCCCCCTATGGCCAGGTGATTTTCCCTAGGGCCGATGCCGCCCCCTTTGGCCCTGACGATGCCCAGCTAGTCCTGAACCAGGGCATCCCACGCTTGTATCTGATGACCCTGCCCCAGGCGGGTACCGAGTTCCACACCATCACCCGCCACCGCCGCTGCACCCAATGTTTGGGTGCAGCGGCCAATCAGGATTGGCTGATGGCCGTAGCTTCTCCAGGGGAAGCCGACCAGCCCGACCTCAGCGCCCTCAAGGCGTTTCACATTCCTGGCCATTGCTTTATCAAATTGGCGGTGGGCACCTGGCACGCGGGGCCATATTTCACCCATCCCAGCGTCACCTTTTACAATTTGGAACTGAGTGACACCAACTTCACCGATCACCAAACCTGCGACCTCGCACACACCTTTGGCCTCAGCTTTACCCTCACGGTCTAGGGCGGACTGTAGCGCGATATCAGTCTTGTGAGAATAACGATGACTCAAGTTAAATCACTCAGGCAAAGTTGAACGTCACCAGAATGTGCGACGGTCAGACTTTGTGTTCGTGGTCTGTGGGGAGAGATGTTCGTAGGTCTTGGCCTTGATGGCGAAATTTCCGACTCAATCCAGCAGTACGTCGCCATATTTTGGTCACTTAACTCTACAAACTGGACAGTGGGAAGTTCTGTATCCGGTAGCGGGACGCCAAGAAAAACGGACATGAGCTGAGTCAATCGACCCATCATGTCCGAAACTGGCTGATGTAAAGCCTTTC
>NZ_JACJRS010000222.1 GCF_014697375.1 Phormidium sp. FACHB-1136 | reverse complement strand
TGTTCGGGATAGTCAGGATGTAGAAACACGGCGGCATAGTTGCCCACCCCCAGACAGCGCCAAGGCTCCGGCACCCGATGAACCACCACAGGATGATGCGGATCGATGCTTTCGAGGTGCAACTCTGGCAGCAGGTCTTGGCGAACGCCTTGCACCAGCGCCTGAATGGGGTCACGCATAGGGAGTGGTGAAATCGCGGTCACAGCGCGGCTCTCAGGCTCAATTATGACAAGACGCGGGGCCATGGCTACTCCCCCTCACCCTAAACTTCCCTATCGGGAAGGTGGGGGGACGTCTATTCTCGATGCCCCCATGGCCTTCCTGTCGATTCAAGACCTCTGCCGACCCCGTGGATTCAGTGCCCATCCTAGCCATCGCACGACGCCGATGAGTCCTGCCGAACAGCAGCGCCGACTCCTGACCATTCTTCAACAGGCCCAGTTGGGCTTAGACTATCAGCCCATCCTCGAACAACACCCTGACCTTCAGCCTCTCGTTGAGCAAATCCAAACCCTGACGCCCGCCGCCTTAACGACCCCGACCCGACACCTGCGCCTCCAGCGGCCCCTTCAAGCCCCGCTCATCCTAGACGGGGTCACGCACTGGATTCAGGCCACCGTCAACCTGGGCTACCGACGGGGCCTGCCCAAGCTGATGGATTGGGCCATACGCAAGCCTAGACCCAGCCGAGCCGATGCGCTCAAGCTCTGGGTCGCAGCGGAGCATTTCCACCAAACCGAAGGGCTGAACCTCAACCAGATTAAGCTCGTCATCGTCGCGCTCAGCGTTAGCCATCCACCCCAGTCCCTCGTCATGCGCTGGAACCGTCAGCGCCACCACCAAACCCAGACCTGGATCATCCAGCAGTTGAAGGGCGAAAGCGAACCCCGATTCACACCCCCCTTAGATCCCACCCTCGCCGCCTACCTCGACATCCGCACAATGCCTGAAGTTGCGATTTAACCCACCCCCTTACCCCAACAAAACCCATGACTCAATCCCATGGCTGGCTGCTGCCTGAACTGCTGCGGCTTGATTCGACCTACCAAGGTCGCTACGAACTGTGGCACCAGACCAAAACCCAGCCCCACCTCACCCTAGACACCCTCGCCCGCCCTGAACCCATCCCCTTCCTCAAGCCGGGAGATGCCGGATTTGATAAACCCTTGACCATGCTCAAAGCCTGCTTCAGAGCCGTTGGTGGTGAAAGCCAGAAACCCGGAATGCGGGAGGTGAGCTATCTGGCCAAGTGGATGTTATTTAGCCTCGGACATCCCTACCAGCCTAGTCCTCCCACGATGGAGACCCGCACGGCAGGAACGCGGCGAAAGAGGCTGGAGAACGAGTTCGACTTGAGTCAACTAATTCGGTTTCCGAGTGACTATTTCGGCCACCTCTTAGCCCATAGCCAATATGGCCAGCGGCACACCCGCTTTTATCCCACCCTGCAACCTGTTGCGGCACTGATGGCCGAACTGGGACATCAGGTGGATCACGGTGCGAAGCCCATGCGAATCTTGGACCCCTGCCTAGGCACAGGCCGACTGGCTCTAGAAGCCTCGAATTACGCACGGGCCTTAGTGGGTTGGGAACGAGACCGACCGTTGCTAGAGGTCGCCCTCGCCAACTTCATGCTCTATGCCCCAGACTTTGCCTTACCCATTCCAGGGCTGGGGGGCCAATTGGTCTGGGGCGATGCCCTGGAGCGTCAAGGCACCGTCATCGTCGGACACCGGGCGCAACCTGAACCGTGGCCTGCCCTGGCCCCACCGCCCAAACCAACCCGGAGACCTAAACCCCATGCTTCAGACCCAAACACCACCCAACTCACTATCTTCTGACCCCACCGATTGGCTCGCCCTGTTTGCCGAATGCGATGGTCAGCGCACCTCCCTCGCCTCGCCCCCGGCCTTGGCGCTCAGAACTCTCGCCATCCTCAACCCTCCCTTTGGAAAACAGACCCTTCAGCGCGAGATGGCCCAAACCTATGAACTAGGGCACCACTGGCGCAAATCAAAAGCAGATGCTGAGGCCAGCCCAAATTCAGATTGGCGGCGAACAGGTCAAGTCAAACCCTCCACCCAACTCGAAACATTGTTCCTAGAACTAGCCCTCCGCAGCCTCGCCCCCGGTGAAGTAATGGTGGCCCTGGTGCCCAATGACATGCTGGCCGATAGGGGAAGCGGTGCGGCTCGACATTGGTTGATGAACGAAGCCCAGCTTTGGGCCAGCATCCAACTCCCGAAAGAAGTGTGGCAAGCCGAATGCAAGACGGGCATCACCACCAGCATCGTCGTCTTTCAAAAGTCCCAGGAGCCGATGGACGATTACAACATTTTCATGGCGGTGGCTAAACAGTGCGGATTCAATAGTCGCGGCAAGCCCATTCCTGACAGCGACTTGGACGCGATTGCTGAAGAATTCAGAGGCTTCTGCCAATCGTCCCTTCCAAAAAATAGGACGGGCTACGCTGCCCTAACCCATGCTGGCTA
>NZ_JACJRS010000221.1 GCF_014697375.1 Phormidium sp. FACHB-1136 | reverse complement strand
TTGAAGACTTTGAGCAGGATGGCCCTAAGATTCTTATCATTTTAGACAATGCAAGTATTCATAAAAAGGCAGAGATTCTAGAGAAGATAGCGAAGGAGATGCCCAACATTGTTTTAGAATTTCTGCCACCCTACAGTCCGGACTATAATTTAATCGAGTTAGTTTGGCACTCTGCAAAGGAATTCATTGCCAATCGTCTATTTGAGTCGATTGAGGATCTAGAAGCGCTTGTTCATAACCTATTGAACGAAGGGCAGCTTGTCATCAACTGGGATCGCAAGATCAAAAATAAAGGAAACACAGTCAATGCAATTTAAATGCATATCAGCTTATAACCCCCAGTTTCCGAATCTCTACGCCTTCATCCTATTCATCATCTCCGATCTAACCACAGCCTTACTTTTAGATTCCAGCATAGTAAAGATGGGAAAAGGAGTAGCAGAAGATAAAGCTCATCACCATCATTTCCCCACCATCTTCAACCGTGCCAATCAGGTGAAAGAGAGACTCAGGCAAGTTATGACTAGCCATAATGTGAAGCATATCCACCCCTACGGCAAAGGAAGCCATTATCGCAAACAACTTAAACATTTTTCGACTAAATTGCCTGAAGGCAGAATTCCCTTGCTGATAGGCCAATGCGATGACCAAAAATAACGTAGTCGCTACAAGTAAGGCGTATAAGACTTCTCCATAGTCATCTGAGGGGGATGGTTGGAGGGCTGGGAAGCGGTCATACCTGGGGGCAGGGATGATGGTTAGGAATCCCCTGGGAATCCAGAGTCTAGACGAGGTTGGTGGGGGGAATCCACGGGCCTTGTCGTTGGGTTAAACTGAGAGCGGTATTAAGAAATGTAACAACTATGGCAGACCCCATGGCAGTGGGTGGTAACCGGGTAGTGGTGGTAGGAGCGGGTATCGGTGGCCTCACGGCAGCGGCGTTGCTGGCCAAGCGGGGCTATGGGGTGCGCGTGTTTGACCAAGCCCTGGTGGCGGGGGGCTGTGCGTCCACCTTTCGGCGGCGGGGCTTCACCTTTGATGTGGGGGCAACCCAAGTGGCGGGCCTAGAACCGGGTGGCATCCATCACCAAATTTTTACCGAACTGGATATTCCCCTGCCAGAGGCCACCTTCTGCGATCCGGCCTGTGCGGTCTTTTTGCCGGGGGAAACCGAGCCGATTCAGGTGTGGCGCGATCCCGCCGCATGGCAGGCGGAACGGCAGCGACAATTTCCCGGCAGCGAACCCCTATGGCAATTGTTGAAGGATTTGTTTGCGCCGAGCTGGCGGTTTCAGGGGAGAGATCCGGTGTTGCCCCCCCGCAACCTATGGGATTTGAGCCGCTTAGTGAAAGCCCTGCGACCCGACACCCTGCGCACCGTGCCCTACACCTTCGCCACCGTGGGTCAAGTGCTTCAGTCCCTTGGGCTAGCGCAAGATCGCCGCCTGAAGACCTTTTTGGATTTGCAGCTCAAGCTTTACTCCCAGGTCAACGCCGACGAAACCGCCCTGCTCTACGCCGCCACCGCCCTCAGTGTGTCCCAAGCGCCCCAGGGGTTGTTTCACCTCAAGGGCAGTATGCAGGCTTTGAGCGATGCCCTAGAAAAGTCCCTAGCGCGAGATGGTGGCCTGCTGCAACTGCGCCATACGGTTCAGCAGGTTCATACCCAAAATGGACGGGTGACGGGGGTAACGGTGCAGGATCAAAAATCCGGCAAAACCTGGGTGGAACCTGCGAACCACGTCGTCGCCAATGTTACGGTACAAAATTTGGTGGAACTCCTGGGGGATCAAGCACCTCAGGGCTACCGCCGCCGCGTGAAAAACCTGCCCCCCAGCAGCGGCGCGTTTGTTATTTACCTGGGTGTGGACGCCGAGGCCATCCCCCCCAACTGCCCGCCCCACCTGCAATTTCTCTACAACTACGACGGCCCCATTAGCGAAAACAATTCCCTGTTTGTCTCCGTCAGCCGTCCTGGGGATGGACGCGCTCCGGCGGGGCAGGCCACGATTATCGCCTCCACCTTCACCGAAGTTGGCCCCTGGTGGCAAACCTCAAATTATGCCGGGATGAAGCAAGCTTACACCGATGGATCCATCCGTCGCCTCTCCAACTATTTTGACCTGGATCCCAAACATATCCTCCACATCGAGGCCGCCACCCCTCACACCTTTGCCCACTTCACCGCCCGTCAGCAGGGCATCGTTGGCGGGTTGGGAATGCGGGTCAGCAGCTATGGCCCCTTCGGCTTTGCCAACCGTACCCCTATCCACGGCCTCTGGCTAGTGGGCGATTCCACCCATCCCGGCGAGGGCACCGCTGGCGTCAGCTATTCGGCCCGCACGGTAGTACAGCAAATTGAGGTCAGCTAGATCACCCGTTCGAGAAACAACACTCCGGACAGTTTTTTGGGGTTGGGTTGGAAAAAAGCTATCCACCGCATAGAGTGCAGGTGCAAGTAAAACACGGTGCACCGATGGATAGCCTCAACAGCAT
>NZ_JACJRS010000220.1 GCF_014697375.1 Phormidium sp. FACHB-1136 | reverse complement strand
GGGGCTATCTGGTTGTTCATCCATGACTACAATCGCAACATCCGAGAAAAGCTGGCCAAGCAAGGTCATCCGGCTTTTTCCTCTAGCCTGCACTAAAATGCACTACCAGGCGTTTCAGTCATCCTTTTACATCCTTGCCTTGGCAAGCCCTATACCGCGCAGAACAATCATCTTGGCAGTCTCTTTGCAGAGGATATCTCACTCACTCTGCTCAGTTTATCCTTCAACCCCCGCCATCTGCTGAAAGCTCGCGGATTGCGCCATCAACTCCTGATAACTGCCTTGGGCTACTACTCGCCCCTGGCTCAACTCCACCACCAAATCACACCTCTCTACCGTACTGAGGCGGTGGGCGATCAGGATAATCGTGAGTTCTCCGCTCAATCCCTCTATCGCCGCCATCACCTCCCGCTCTGTGGCATTATCCAGGGCACTGGTGGCCTCATCAAACACAATCACCGACGCCTGTTTATACAGGGCTCGGGCAATGCCAATCCGCTGCCGCTGCCCCCCACTTAACCGAACCCCCCGCTCCCCCACATAGGTGTCATAGCCAGCGGGCAATCCCTCAATAAACTCAGCAATCCGGGCCAACTTAGCCGCCCGCTGCACCTGCCCTAGGTTGACTTCCTGCTCTGGAACGCCAAAGGCAATATTGGCGGTTAGAGTGCTATCACTCAGGTAAATCTGCTGCGGCACATGGGCCACTGCGGCCTGCCACTGGGGTAGGCGCTCTCCCTGCAAGGGCAACCCATCCACCCATATTTGCCCCTTCTCCGGTTGCAGCAAACCCAGGATTAAGTCCGCCGTGGTACTCTTGCCGCTGCCCGTACTGCCCACAAAGGCCACGGACGTTTTAGCAGCAATCTTTAGATTAAAATTTCTTAGGATCCAATCCCCATCCTCTCCGTAGCGGAACCATATTCCCTCTAGACGCAGATCCCGATGCAATCCCAAGGGCTCCACAACGGACATGACTAACATAGGATCAATGGATCGATTTAACGCTACTAACACCCGTGCCATGGACACCCTGGATGCCTGAATACTGGATAAGGAGGCAAACAGCATTTGTAAGGCCGGAACCAAACGCTTTGCTCCTAGGGCTAAGCTCCCCAAGATGGGCACAACCTGGCTAAAATCCCCACCCCGCCCTAGCCCAACCGCTAAAAGGGCAATGGATCCTAGAGCAATAAACTCAATGATATAGATCGGCGTTGTAATGATGATAAGGTTACTCACCTGCGCCCGTGCCAGCAACTGTTCATGGAGTTGATAGGCACTATGGAAAAAGGGCTGGGAATGATCCAGCAGAACATCTCGAATGCCACCAATGCCCTCCTGAACTATCTGCACCTTAAGCCGTCCAGTCTGGGAAAAGATAGCACTATTACGCCGCAACTGCTTTTGACGGGCACGGAACAGCACAATATAGGCTGTCCCGAGAATTAGGGCCGCCCCCAGGGCGATGCGCCAGTCAATCAAGATTAGCGTCAGGATGAGGGCAGGCGCTAGGATGGAATTCGCCATCAAGTCAACTAACGGAATCAATACACCGTTGGTTAACTGTCCTGTATCACCCGTTACGGTCTGGATTAAATCACTGCTGTTTTGCTTCACATGGAAACGATATGGCTGATAAATCGTGGTGTAGTACACCTGACTGCTAATATCAGCCCCAATGGCCGCAGCCAGCCGATACCGAAGGTTTAAGGTCAATAATCGTAGTCCGTTGGCCACACCTAGGGTGCCAATAAAGCCCAGGGCCATGATTAAGACGAGCCGCTGGGGTGTATCAATCCGCAGGAGCTTAAAGACAGGCTGGAGGTTGGGTTCTTGCAACAGCCCCTGGGCATTGCCCAGAGCCGATAGAAACGGATAGATCGCTCCCACACTCACCATTTCACTAAAGGAGCTCAAAACCAGCGCCACCAGCAACAACCCCAACTGCCAGTGACGGCGAGGGCTGAGGTGCAGCCAAAGCTGGCGCAGATCTTGCAGGATGGACGTCGATTCAGCGTGGTTTAAGGGCATCAGTCAGGGGAGTAAAGTCCTTGGGACGGCTGAGAAACGCATATCCCTATAAACCTAAATAAAGTACCTAAAACGTGATGAATGACAGAGACGAACCGCCATGTGACTGCTGAACTCCCGTTGTTCACTCTTGACCACATTCTTGCGCTCATCGGCAATATGCTCTAGGTCAAGACCATCAATCGGCTCTGTCTGCCATACCACGACTTGTTCATTGTTTAGTCGATTCGGTATCAAATAGGTACTAGTATCCGATGCCTAGCCCTCGGATACCCCGATGGACTAACCTGGAGAGACTGAGATCAAGAACGACCGTCGAAGTCCGCGTCCATACCGTTATGAATGCTATTCGGTTGTATAGGTTTCGACTATGATATCACCCCTAGGGCAATCATCGCATAGAAATGACTAAGCAGAGTAAACAAACTGGACAGTGGGAAGTTCTGTATCCGGTAGCGGGACGCCAAGAAAAACGGACATGAGCTGAGTCAATCGACCCATCATGTCCGAAACTGGCTGATGTAAAGCCTTTC
>NZ_JACJRS010000022.1 GCF_014697375.1 Phormidium sp. FACHB-1136 | reverse complement strand
TGATCAACCGGGCCAACCTGGGTATGGAAGTGATGCACGAGCGCAATGCTCACAACTTCCCCCTCGACCTGGCTACCGCCGAGGCTCCTGAAATCATCGGCTAGTCTCTGAGTTCATCTCATTGACCCGTCCATGCCTCAGCTAGCGATAGTTGACTAAGGAAAAAAGCGCTTCTCGCAAGGGGGGCGCTTTTTTCCGGTCTAATATAAGTCCGAGCCAGAAGACCCCGATTCCCATGCCAACAAACCTTAGGGGTGAGGTCTCCTAGCCCGCTGATACCGTGGGTAAGTCAGCCGGATTTAGTCTAAGGCCGCATCAACAATGGTGTAGGGGCTGGTCTGTATAGAGCTAGTTTTGATCCACAAGGACGACGTTTTGTTGGTTAAGGTTTGTTAGTTGAGGAGTTGGGTGGCGGGAGACTGGGCTCCGGTGCTGAGGACGATGTGGCGACGATCTAGGCTGATCCAGCCCTCGGCTTTGAATTCCTTTAGTAGGCGGGTGACGGTGACGCGGGTAGTGCCTACAGCGGTGGCCAATTGGTGATGGGTGAGTTTAAGGGGGATGCGAATGCCCTGGGGTTCTACCTGGCCAAAGTCTTTGGCAATGAGCATCAAAAAGTGCCTGAGCCGATCCGCGACCAGGCGCTTGCCAGAAAGAGCCAGCCAAGCTTCGGTTTGCTGGAGGCGCAGGGTGAGATTCCGAAAAACGCCCATCATTAAGACCGGGGAGGCTTCCACCTCGCCAAAGGGCAGCGCCAGTACGTCTACATCGGTGAGGGCCATGGCCCAGTAGGGATCCACGATGGACAGTGGCAGGCCCATGGGCATCGATGGCCCTGCTAGACCCAGCAGCGTTTCGCTACCGTCTGGTTGAATTGTGAAAAGCTGCACGACCCCACGACACACAATCAGCACCTCGTCAGTCTTCAGCGGAATGCTCTGTCCGGCGGGATAGGCCATCAGAGATCGTTCTCGGTAAAGCTGTTCTAGAAGATCGATAAAGCTTTGCTGACGCCCTTCCCCGGCGGCAACCGCGTAGGGAGTGAGAATGGGGATAGACAAGGGAGTACCCAGAATGCGCCGAAGGGATGCGAACACGGCCAACCAGACTGGGGGCTCAAGATCCTAAGCCTTGTCCAGTCTGCCATGGTCATACGCCTCTATCTTCAGCGCCAAAAATTAAGCCATACCCCTATTTGGGTTAAGACCGGGCAAACAAACCCTTAAGATTTTGTCGGATGGCATACCGAAAGCGGCAACTTTAGCAATCTGTCATACCTTTTGCGGTCACACCTCTGGGGCGTGGCTCATAGCGCGGCGATACACTCAATTTCCACCGCCACATCCTTGGGCAGGCGAGCCACCTCCACACAGGCACGGGCGGGGGCATTCTCCCCTCCGAAGTATTTGGCGTAGATTTCGTTGACGGTGGCGAAGTCGTTCATATCTTTCAGGAAAACGCCTGTTTTCACCACATTGTCAAAGCTGGCCCCAGCGGCGGTGAGAATGGCCTGGAGGTTGGTGATCACCTGTTCCGTTTGGGCCACCACATTCCCAGGGCCAACCAGTTCCCCGGTAGCGGGATCGAGGGCAATTTGACCCGATACAAACAGCAGTTGTCCCGTTACCGCTACGGCCTGGTTGTAGGGGCCAACGGGGGCGGGGGCGTTGGGGGTGTTGATGATGGTGCGTTCCATAGGTTGCCTTAGAGTTTAAACATCCACCCCAAAGCGGGGGCGGTGGCCGTAAAAGCGGTATTGCCAATAATCGCGCAAAATGCGGTCGTGATCAAAGCAAAGGTTTTCGGGTAAGGTCCAGGGTTGGATGATGGCGGCGGTTTTGGCGTCGTCTCCGGCAATGGGGTCGGTGGTGGCGGTGGCCAAAAAGACGACGCTGAGGGTGTGCTGTCGGGGATCTCGCTGGGGGTCGGAATAGACCGCCAGTTGCTCCACTAGGGTAACGGTGATCTGGGTTTCCTCTAGGGCCTCGCGGCGGGCGGCGGCTTCCACAGATTCGCCATAGTCCACAAAGCCACCGGGCAAGGCCCAGCCCAGGGGCGGGTTGTGGCGTTCAATCAGCACAATGGGGCGGTGGGGATGGTGCAGCAGTTCAATGATTAAATCCACCGTGGGGGCGGGGTTGCGATAGGTTGTCATGGCACCAAAATTCCCTGAAAAATCACCGTCTAGGGGGCCAAATAACCCCGGTTGGTCGTGCTAAAGTCTACTGGAATTGCACAGGTTTGACTATGCCCTTTCCCCGATCCAGCGGCATTCTGCTGCACCCCACTTCTCTGCCCAGCCGATTGGGAATTGGCGACCTGGGGGTAGCGGCCTACGAGTTTGTGGATTTTTTGGCCGATACGCGCCAGCAGCTTTGGCAGGTGTTGCCCCTGGGGCCAACGGGGCACGGCAACTCGCCCTATATGTGCTACTCCTCCATGGCGGGCAATCCGCTGCTGATCAGCCTGGAGCAGTTGTGCGAAGATGGCTGGCTATACCCCGACGAACTCCACGACTTAGAGCCGTCCCCCGCCGATTGGGTAGATTTTGATGCCGTGATTCCGGTGAAGATGCGACTGCTGGAGCGGGCCGCAAGTCGGTTTCGGGAGGGGGCCAGTGAGGACGATCTAAAAGCCTTTGAAGACTTCTGTGCCGAATTTCACTTTTGGCTGGAGGAGTTTGCCTTTTTTATGGCCCTCAAAAATGCCTTTGGTGGGGCCAGTTGGTCAGAGTGGGATGAGGCCATCGCCCGCCGCGAACCCGAAGCCCTGGCAGAATGGCGAGAAAAGTTAGCCAGCGATATTTTTTGCCACAAGTTTCTCCAGTTCGAGTTTTACCGCCAGTGGACGGCCCTAAAAGCCTACGCCAACGAGCGGCAGATTCAGATCATTGGCGACATTCCCATCTACGTCGCCCACGACAGCGCCGATGTGTGGGCTTTCCCTGAAAACTTTATGATCGACCCGGAAACCCTAACCCCGGCACAGATGGCGGGCGTTCCACCAGACTATTTCAGCGAAACTGGGCAGCTTTGGGGCAACCCCACCTACAACTGGAAAGTCTTGGAAAAACACGGCTTTGAATGGTGGATTCAGCGCCTCAGCACCCTCCTGAAGTATGTGGAATTCATTCGGGTAGACCATTTTCGGGGGTTGCAAGCCTACTGGGCCGTACCCGCCGGAGAAACCACCGCCATCAACGGCGAATGGGTGGAAGCCCCAGGGGAGGCCCTGTTTGAAACCGTGGGGCAAATCCTGGGCCGACTGCCCATCCTGGCCGAAGACTTGGGTGTCATCACCCCGGAAGTGGAAGCCCTGCGCGACCAGTTCGAGTTTCCGGGCATGAAAATTCTGCACTTTGCCTTTGGTTCCGACAGCGGCAACCCCTATCTGCCCACCAACTATGGCCACAACAGCGTTGTCTACACGGGCACCCACGACAACGACACCACCGTCGGCTGGTACGAAAAAGCCTCGGACTACGAAAAGGATCGGCTGTTGCTCTACACCGGATGCCTTAGCCCCGAAGGCATCCACTGGACGATGATTCGCCTTGCCCTGATGTCGGTGGCCAATCAGGCGATCCTCCCGTTGCAAGACGTGCTGGGCTACGGCAGCGATTGCCGCATGAACACACCGGGAGTCTCTGGCGGCAACTGGGGCTGGCGCTACCGGGATGGGGCGATTACCGACGAAATGCGCGAACGGCTGCGGGCCTTAACCGAACTCTCTAATCGGGCCTCTGGCTTAAACCGTTTGTCCTAATGCAGCGGATTTCACCGGATTTGGGATGGAGAGCCTCAGCCTAGGGCCAAACAACACCCGCCTGGGGGGACGGTTCACAGGTCTTCATAGAAGCCCTCACGGCGTCATCTGTAATACCTACGATCTCCCTAACTTTCCGCCATGGGGTTGACCAAGTTCCGTGAATATCCACGCCAACCGGGGAGGCAGGGCTGATAGAGTGTGGGAAACGTGAAAAAGGCAAGCCCATGTCCTTGGCATACTGGCGGGATGCCTGCAAGGTCAACCATCCCCAAATTGATGATGAGCATCACTACCTGCTGACGCTGCTGGAGAAGCTCTACCAAGCCATCCTGCGCGATCATGACGAAGATGCCATTCAAACGTCGCTAGATGCCGTCTTTAGCGCCATGATAGATCACTGCGAAACCGAAGAAGCGCTGATGGAAGTCTTCGCCTATCCCGACCGGATCAGCCATATCGAACAGCACGAGGAAATCCTGGTGCTCATCTTCAACTACCGCCTTACCCTAGAACAAGGACTGCGGCCCTTGACCCTGGATGATGTCCATGATCTTGCCACTTGGTTGACCAGTCATGTGTGGACCCACGATCTCAAGATGGTGCAGTTTGTCCAACAGCAACAGAAGCACTACGGTGCCGCCATGACCCAAGAAATCAATCACCGTATCTTTGCCCCCATGGCCTAAGGGGTTCTATTTATTCTCGTCGCTACTTTGCCCTGCTTGAACCTTGACCATGCCAGCCTTTCCTGACCCGCTGCCTGCCGCCGGATCATCACTTACCCCGACAGAACTGGGCACCCTCGGTGAGCAACTCATTGCCCAATGGATGACCGCCAAGGGCTGGGCGGTGAAGGATCGCCAGTGGCACTGCACCTACGGCGAACTCGATTTAGTCTTGACCCAAGGCCACCCGACCCAGAACGGCCAGATCGCCTTCGTGGAAGTAAAAACCCGCAGCCAGGGCAACTGGGACGCCGATGGGCTGATGGCCATTACTCGCCGTAAACAGACCAAGCTCTGGAAAGCCGCCCAGGTTTATCTGCTCAAAAATCCCCAGTGGGCCAATACTATTTGCCGCTTTGATGTGGCCCTCGTCGCTTGCCGCACCCAGATTCCCGCCGCCACCCGTCCCGACCGCTACCTCACCCTAGCCGATGGACGTTTCCTCATCCTGCAAGACTACATCGACTGTGCCTTTGATGCCCGCTGGTAAGCTAATGTGCATCTAAATCGCATATTAACCTTCCCCAAAGTCCTTGCTATAAGGCTTTTAGGGCAATCTAGCTAGTGTATTTTAGATGACTAGCAGCTTAAGCACTAATTTGATAGCAGTTTTCCCCAGTACCATTTTCCCTCGCTACAATGGAAAGATTGAGAATTTGATGAACTAACGCCATGCCACTGCCTGTTGTTGCGGTTATCGGTCGCCCGAATGTGGGCAAATCTACCCTGGTGAACCGCCTGGCCGGGGGTAAAGACGCCATTGTTCACGATGAGCCAGGGGTGACACGAGATCGCACCTACCAGATGGCCTTCTGGCGCGACCGTGACTATCAGGTGGTGGATACGGGCGGTTTGGTGTTCGACGATGACACGGAATTTTTGCCCTACATTCGAGAACAGGCCCAACTCGCCCTCGCCGAAGCCAGTGCCGCTGTCTTTGTGGTGGATGGTCAAACTGGCCCCACGGAATCCGACCGGGAAATTGCCACCTGGCTGCGGCAGCAGTCCGTCCCCATCCTGCTGGCGGTCAACAAGTGCGAGTCCATCGATCAGGGGGTGGTTCAGGCGGCGCAATTTTGGGAACTGGGCCTAGGCGAACCCTACCCCGTGTCGGGCATCCACGGCAGCGGCACGGGAGAATTGCTGGATGCCCTAGTGGAATTTCTGCCGGAAACCGTAGAGGAAGAAGCCACCGAGGAAATTAAAGTCGCCATTGTGGGACGGCCCAACGTGGGCAAATCTAGTTTGCTGAACGCCTTTGTGGGCGAGTCTCGTGCCATTGTCAGCCCCATTTCTGGCACCACCCGCGACGCCATCGACACCCAGGTGCAGCACGGCGACCAGACCTACCGCATCATTGATACAGCAGGTATCCGCAAAAAGAAAAGCGTGGAATACGGCCCGGAATTCTTCGGCATTAACCGCGCCTTTAAGGCTATTCGTCGCGCCGATGTGGTGCTATTGGTGATCGATGCCCTGGATGGTGTGACGGAGCAGGATCAAAAGCTGGCAGGCCGCATTGAAGAAGATGGTCGGGCCTGCGTGATCGTCATCAACAAGTGGGATGCCGTCGAAAAAGACAGCTACACCATCTACGACTTTGACCACCAAATCGCCGCCCGGTTGAATTTTCTAGACTGGGCCAAACGTATCTATGTCAGTGCCAAAACCGGACAACGGGTACCGAAAATTCTGGAGTTGGTCAACCAAGCTGTAGAACAACACCGCCGCCGGGTTAGCACCTCCGTGGTCAACGAAGTCCTTGAAGACGCCGTGCAGTGGCACACCCCACCCACCACCCGCCAAGGTCGCCAAGGCCGCATTTACTACGGCACCCAGGTCACCGTGCGGCCCCCGTCCTTCACGCTATTTGTCAACGATCCCAAGTTGCTGAAGGACAACTACCGTCGCTACGTCGAACGCCAATTCCGCGAGAACCTCGGTTTTGAGGGCACCCCCATCCGCATTTTTTGGCGGGGCAAGGCCATGCGCGACCTCGAACGGAACAACCCTAACCGCGCCACCAGGGTGTAGATCGCAGAACCCGACAGCAAGTAGAACTATCCAAGGTCGCTTCCGAGGAATGCCATCCAGAAACCCCCGGTTTCTGAAAGAAACCGGGGGTTTAGGTTACCTCAGTGGACTCAGAACCCTTAGCCCACCAGTTCCTTCACCTTGGCCATAATGCCCGTGGGGTCAATGCCCTGGTGGGGATACTGTTCCCACAGACCGCCGCAGCCTTCTTCGTGGGTGCCCAGGTAGGCGAACTTGGGCGTGTAGCCGCGTTCTAGCAGCCAGGAACCAAAGCGGCTGCCCAGACCCGTCTTGCGGTTGAAGGCTTCCGTCACCAGCACAAAGGGAGCCTTGCCAATCTTGGCCATCATCTCTTCGTCTACGACGTTGAGGGTGGCCTTGTTGATCAGGCCCACGTCGATGCCTTCCTGCTTCAGGCGTTCCACCGCATCTAGGGCGCGGTAGACCGAATCGCCAAAGGTGACGATGTAGCCAGCGGTGCCCTCGCGGATGACTTCATCCTTACCGGGGGTGAAGGTGTAGTCGCCACCGAACATTTCGTTGCCGTCGGCATCGAGGATCATCGGCACCTTGGAGCGAGTGGAGAAGATGAAGCGCAGACCGGGGTTGGGGAACACCGTTTTGACGCAGGCTTTCATCTGGTTGGGGTCGGCGGGGAAGTAGAGGCGGGTTTCGTAGCCGTCATCCAGGCCGTTGTCGGCAAAGAAGTTGTTGAGGCCGAAGTGACAGGTGTTGTCGGCCATGTCGTCGATGCCGGAGTGGGAGAAGTGGCACAGCAGGTTGGAGTAGTTCAACCGGGCCATGGTGATCTCGGAAATGCACATTTCCAAAAAGGCCGCGAAGGTGGCAAACACGCCCTGCTTGCCCTTTTCCATGCCAAAGCCCGCCGCCGCCGAGAGGTTGCCCCGCTCTTGGATGCCGCCGCTGACAAAGATTTCGGGGTAGGCCTTGCGAATCTGGGCCAAGCCACAGGAGCCTTCCAGGTCGCTATCCACCACCAGAACGCTGGCCTTGCGGGTGGCTTCGTCCATCTCGCCCAGCACTTCCACCATGGCATCGCCGAAGGTGTTGCGGTTGGCCCCGGTGGTTTTGCTGGAGCCGATGAACTCGTAGGGGTTGGGGCTGGGGGAAATGCCGTTGAGGATTTCCACCGCTGCGGTGTGGCCCTTGGCTTCTAGGTAGCTGATGGCGGCTTTGACGGAAATCACGTCGTGGCCGTGGGTGCTGCCCTCGATGCCTTCGATGCCCACCGCCATCGCCCGCTTGTTGATGACCGCCACGGGGCCAGGGGTGTTGATCGCCTTGCAGATGTTGGCATAGAGGCTGTCGATGTCTTCGCCGTCGCCCTCAAATACCGTCAGGCCGTGGCCTTCCAGGGTTTTCTTGACGCTGTAGCCGCCCATGTAGCTGGAGGGGTGTCCGGCAATGGTGACATCGTTGTCGTCGATCAGCAGCTTGACGTTGACATGGTGGGCCACCGCAAACCGGGCCGCTTCGGCGTCGTTGCCCTCCTGCTGGGAGCCATCGGAACCGAGGCAGAACACGGTCTTGCCGGGGTTCGCCATGGCCACACCGTTGACGTAGGGCCACATGTGACCCAGGCGACCGGAGCTAAACTTCACGCCGGGGGTGAGGCCCAATTCGGGGTGTCCGGGCAGCTTTTGGCCTGCTTCCCGGTAGCGCATCAGTTGCTCGGCGGGCATATCGCCGTTCAGCACCGACATCAGGTATTGGGTGGCCACCCGGTGCCCCGCTTCGTCAAAGAACACAGGCACATACTTCTCTCCCGCGCCCCGGAACAGGGCATCCAAAATCACCACTTCGGGCACCGTGTCGTAGGGGCCGCCGGTGTGTCCGCCTACGCCGCGAGCCGCCCCCGTGGCCGTAAAGAAGACAATGGCATCACGACAGAGCTGAATATTGGCCTTAAGGGCGCTGCGTTGCTCGTCGGTGAGGGTGGGGTTAGCGGCATCTAGAGAAATTCGTTGGTACGCGCCCAGGTCAATGGGAAAGCTCGTCATAGTGATTGTCCTAGTGATAGGTCTAGTGGTTGGTCTAGCGGGGGTATGTGGCTGTGTGGAACAGGCCATCGCCTATCCCCTACCCCACGGGGGCGACTAGAGATTAGTCCCTCTCCATCATTCAATACTCTGGGATCGCTGTGAAGGGCTGCATCAAGACTTGGTTAAGGTTGGTAAGCCGATACCCGATCACGCCTTCTACGGCTAGTAGGGTAGGCCGGACTTTATGGCTGAAACCGATGAGATTTTATCGATTAGAGCCCAAAATGAGCACCCAGATGACTGGCCCGCCAATGCTGGACAAAAAATTGTGATCACAATCACGACCAACACCCCTCGTATATCACCAACGCTAGGGGTGCCATTCCCTACCATGGGAAAAAGCGTAGGAGGGTACCTACCGTGGCCAATCCCTGCAATAAGCCCCTCAAAACCAACCCCTTTATCAGCCTTCGTGACCCGCAAACAGGGGAATGGCGCGTGGTAAAGATCAACCCCAGGAACCGTCGATAATTCCTGGGGATAAAAATCGACCGCTCTGCATCTCGGAGCATTCTGACCAGCGGTAGAATAGCCCCATTGATTCAGTTGTTCCGCAGTTTTTAGGGAGCCACTGATCAGATCCCGATTTCCTTCGCTGGCCCCTATGCGTACCCTTTATCCTCCCATCGAGCCCTACCATACCTTTGGGCTACGGGTTTCTCCCCTTCACCATCTCTACATTGAGGAAGTGGGGAATCCCCAGGGGAAGCCTGTGATTTTCTTACACGGTGGGCCGGGGGGCGGCACCACACCGATCTACCGTCAGTTTTTTGATCCCCAGCGCTGGCGAATCATTTTGTTTGATCAGCGGGGTTGCGGCAAAAGTACGCCCTACGCCGAGCTAGAAGACAACACCACCTGGGCCTTGGTCAGCGATATGGAGGCGATCCGCGAAACCCTGGGCCTTGAGCAGTGGACGGTATTTGGGGGCAGTTGGGGTAGCACCCTGGCCCTGGCCTATGCCCAAACCCACCCTGACCGATGCAATGGGCTGATTCTGCGCGGCATTTTTACCCTGCGCCAGAAGGAAATTCACTGGTTTTACCAAGAAGGAGCCAGCTTTTTATATCCCGATGCCTGGGATCAGTACCTCGCCCCGATTCCAGAGGCCGAGCGAGATGACCTACTGACCGCCTATTATCGACGGCTGACCAGTGAGGATCGACAAACTCGTCTAGAAGCCGCCCGCGCCTGGGCGATTTGGGAAGCCAGCACCAGTATGCTGATGCCGAATGCCAACCTGGTGAACCGCTTTGGGGCCGACGAATTTGCCCTCGCCTTTGCCCGCATTGAGTGTCATTATTTTGTCAATCATGGCTTTTTCGATCAGGATGATCAACTTTTGCGAAATGTAGATCGCATTCGTCACATTCCCGGCGTGATTGTGCAGGGGCGCTACGATGTGGTATGTCCGGCGACGACGGCCTGGGAACTTCACCGGGCTTGGCCAGAGGCAACGTTTGTTTTGATCCAAGACGCGGGCCACTCAGCCCTGGAAGCCAGCATTGTCGATGCTTTGATCGAGGCTACCGATGCCTTTGCCAGTCGTCCCTAGCTACGCTTACACCTCCCCCAGGTGCCCCTGGGTCTTTCCGTTGTGTCACAGGACAGAGGATGTCCTAGTCTAAACCCAAGGCTTTTCCCCGTTGCCCCTCCCCTCCCCAGCCCTGAAGGTTTTTGCCATGCGTGTGTTGGTGCTAAGCCATACTTATATTGTTGACCTCAACTGCGAAAAGCTACGGGCTTTGGCGCACCTCAGTCCCGATATCACGGTGAGGGTGGGGGTGCCTCGGCGCTGGAGTCCTGGGGGGGTGCAAAATCGGCTGATCGAGTCCCAGGGCTGGGAAGACGGCAATTTTCGGTTGGTGCCCCTGGGCAACTTTAGCCAAAATCATCAAGGCTTGCTGGGTTTTGGGCCAGACTTAGTAACGCTCATGCGCGAGTTTCGGCCCCAGGTGATTCAGGTGGAACAGGGGGCCAAATCCCTGGCCTATACCCAAACCATCACCCTTAATCGTCTGCTGGGCCTAAACGCCAAGAACGTCTTTTTTACCTGGTGGAACCTGCCCTACGCCCTGAAGTTTCCGGTGTCCTGGCTAGAATCCTATAACCTGCGCCACACCGACGGTCTAGTGGCGGGCAACCAAGACGGAGCTGATGTACTGCGCCAGCGGGGCTACCAGGGGCCATACCGAGTGATGCCTCAGCTTGGGGTGGACGAAACCCGTTTTTTCCCACAGTCTCAGCCCGATCTAGCCCAGCAGCTCAATATTCCCGAAGACACCTTTGTGGTGGGATTTGTGGGACGGTTTGTGGCCGAAAAAGGGCTACTCACCCTCTGCGATGCCCTGGCAAGCCTGAAGGATCATCCCCAGCCCTGGGTGTTGCTGCTGCTGGGCCGAGGCGACCTCAAAGACACGCTGCAAGCCAACGTGGCGGCGGCGGGCTTGTCCGACCAGGTGCGCTGGGTGGAGAGCGTTCCCCACGCCGATGTGCCGAGTTACATCAACCTCATGGATACCCTGGTGCTACCTTCAGAAACCACTTACCAGTTCAAAACCCTCACCTCCGTCGGTTGGAAAGAGCAATTTGGCCATGTGTTGATTGAGGCCATGGCCTGTGCCGTGCCCGTAATTGGATCCGATTCTGGCGAAATTCCCCACGTCATCCAAGACGCCGGACTGGTCTTTCCCGAAGGCAACGCCGCCGCCCTCGCCGACCGCCTGCGTCTGCTGTTAGAGAACCCCAGTCAACGCCAAACCCTGGCCGAACGGGGCTACAGCCGCGCCATAACCCACTACACCAACACAGCCCTTGCCAAGGAGCTTCTGGCCTTCTATCAAGACCTCGGCGTTAACCCCTAACCCTCGATCCCCACCTCCAACCCTCCCATGTCCCTCCGCGTCCTGCAAATTGTTCCTTCCATATCCCTGGTCTATGGGGGGCCAAGCCAGATGGTGCGCGGCTTTTCCCAAGCCCTCGCCCAGGCCGGATCGGAGGTCACCGTCCTCACCACCGATAGCAACGGTGACAGCGGGCAAGCCCCCCTTGATGTGCCCCTAAATCAACCCGTCGAACAGGACGGCTACAGAGTGCGGTATTTTCGCTGTTCCCCCTTTCGGCGCTACAAGTTTTCTGTGGATTTGCTGAGGTGGCTGTCCCAGAACGCCCAGAATTACGATATTGCCCATATTCACGCCCTGTTTTCCCCCATTAGCACCGCAGCGGCCACCGTGGCTCGGCAGAAAAACTTACCCTACATCCTGCGCCCCCTCGGCACCCTCGACCCCGCAGACTTGGCCAAGAAAAAGCGCCTAAAACAGCTCTATGGTCAACTCTTGGAACGCCCTAACTTGGCCGGGGCGGCGGCTATCCACTTCACCAGCCCCCTAGAGGCGGAGGTTTCCCATCGCTTTGGGGTGGCCACCACAGACTGGGTGATTCCCCTCGGCGTCGATCCCCAGCCTTCTCTGTCACGGGCAGAACAGGATCAGGTGTTGGACGCCCTACAAGTACCGAGGGATCGGCCCATCGTCCTATTTCTGTCGCGGTTAGACCCTAAAAAAGGGTTAGATCTGCTGATTCCGGCCTTAGCCCAGGTGGCCCAAGCGGATCGACCGTTTCACCTGGTGCTGGCGGGAGACAATCCCCAAGATCCGGCCTATAAACAAGCCATTGAGCAACAGATTCAAACCCTAGGGCTGGCCAAACGCACGACGATGACCGGGTTTGTGCGCGGTGCCCAAAAGCAGGCGCTTCTGCAAGCGGCGGCCTTGTTTGTGTTGCCCTCGTACTACGAAAACTTTGGCATTGCCGTGGCCGAAGCAATGTTAGCGGGTTTGCCAGTGGTCATTTCCAACGGCGTGTACATCTGGCCCGACATTGTGGCTGGAGAGGCGGGCTGGGTTTGCGATCTTTCTGTGGATGGGATCGCAGGGGCATTACAGGAAAGTCTGCAAAGCCCCGACCAGCGTAAACTTCGCGGTCAGCAGGCCCAACGCTACGCCCAAACCCACTACCGCTGGGACGCCATCGCGAAGCAAACCCTCGCCGCCTATGATCAAGTGTTGCCGCGTCGGGGAGATGGCTCTCGGTAAAGGCTTCGGGTGGTGCATGGCGGAGCGAATCCACCCTACGGATGATTGAATCGCAGCACTATTGCCCAAACTCTAGACGCACCTGTTCCACGATTTCCGCCGTGATGGCGTCGGCGTCTTGTTCGCGGGCCACGTCTTCAATGCGTTTGCGGGCCTGGGCACGGACAAAAAAAGGAATGTTTTTGAGTTTGGCTTGGGCCTCGGTTGTCCAGGAGGGAAAGTCTGACATGGGCGGACGGGGATCAAGGGTTCAACAACAGGCCACTGAGGATCCAGGCCATTGCCTCCGATCCATCGAAGCCCGATCATCCTCACATCCTAATCGGGAATGATCGGACTAATGTGAGTTTTTCACGAAGGTGTAACGTTCCGTCAGGAATGGGCGGCAACCTTGGCGTAGATTACTCTGTCAGTGAAACTACCCGGCCTACCCGTGGCTGGAGCGATGGGGTCTGTTTTAGCCCCTATTCAGGCTGAGTTGCTCCGTTGGTGACGGGCTGGTGACGGATTTATGACGAGTTTGTGACTGGTTTGCTTAACACTGTTTCTAAAAATATGCCAGCGGGGAACACTAACAGCATCGCCCACTAATGGCCCATCTGTACGAGTTATTCGAGAGTGTCATGGTAGCAACACCACGCTATAGCCGAGACGACGATGCCCAGCGGGCCACCCGCACGGTGGCTCTATCTTTAGAACGGGGGAACGCCATGGAGGCCGATGGGTGGGAAACCGCCGATCAGACCGCCGATCAGACCGCCGATCAGACCATGGAGGCCGAGGAGATCGCAGCGGTGGACGACGACGGGCCAGCCGACCACGCCTTAGATGACGACGCTACCGCAGACGATGCCCTAGACCTTGAGGACGCCGCAATGGACACCCCCAACTCGGATATGCACCCTGCTGATGTGGATCCCGCTGAGGTCGAGGATCTAGCCACTGGTGACTTTGAGGCCGATGCAGCGGCCCTGCTGCAAAACCGTCGCACTACGGATTTGGTGCGGCTCTATTTGCAGGAAATTGGTCGGGTAAAGCTGCTGGCCAAGGATGAGGAGGTCTCCGAGGCCCAATGCGTCCAAAACTATATGCAACGGCTGCAAGCCCTAGAACAAGCCGCCAAGGTAGAGGGCGGCATCCTCAGCACCTACCACACCCTGCTGCAAACGCGGGATCGGCTGTCTTCCCAGTTGGGCTATCGACCTTCCCTAGAGCGCTGGGCCACGGAAGCCCAAGTTCCCATTGCCGAACTAAAACCCACCCTAGCGGCGGGCAAACGGGCCTGGGCCGACCTCAGCGACCTGACGGTGCCCGAATTAGAGCAGGTGGTTGCCGAGGGCATTCGGGCGAAGGAGCACATGATTAAGGCCAACCTGCGCCTAGTGGTTTCCGTGGCCAAAAAGTACCAAAATCGCGGTCTAGAACTGCTGGATCTGATCCAAGAAGGCACCTTGGGTCTAGAGCGGGCGGTGGAAAAGTTTGACCCCACCAAGGGCTACCGCTTCAGCACCTACGCCTACTGGTGGATTCGCCAGGGCATTACCCGCGCCATTGCCACCCAAAGCCGCACCATTCGCTTGCCCGTCCACATCACCGAAAAGCTGAACAAAATTAAAAAGGCCCAGCGCAAACTGGCCCAAGAAAATGGCCGCACCCCCACCGTGGACGACATCGCCAAGGAACTGGACATGACCGGGCCGCAGGTGCGCGAGGTGCTGCTGCGGGTGCCGCGCTCCGTTTCCCTAGAAACCAAGGTGGGCAAAGACCGCGACACCGAACTGGGCGACCTGCTGGAAACCGAAGGTCTGTCGCCGGAGGACATTTTGATTCGCGAATCCCTGCGGCGCGATCTGCAACAGCTCATGGCCGACCTCACCACCCGTGAGCAGGACGTGATCACCATGCGCTTTGGCCTCACCGACGGCACCTCCTATTCCCTGGCGGAAATTGGCCGCGCCCTAGAGCTCTCCCGTGAACGGGTGCGCCAAATTGAATCCAAAGCCCTGCAAAAACTGCGCCAACCCAAACGCCGCAACCGCATCCGCGACTACCTCGAAGCCCTCGGCTAGTTGGTGCTCCTCCGTGAGGGCACCCTACAACTAACGCAATAACATCGACAAATCGACACACTGTAGGGACGAGGTCTCCTCGTCCTCTTCGTTTACATCAACGTTTGTTCCATCAGGCTTGATCCCGATACCAAGATCCCAAAGCCGTGTGGTAGACCACCTGCCAAGGTACGCCACACTGTTGGGCGAGGGCGGCGCAGTCCTCGTATTCGGGGTGGACGTTCAGCACCGCCTGGGTGGAGGGATGGTAGGCCACCTTCAGCGTGATGGGGCCGTAGGGGGTTTCCAGGGTTTGGAAGTCTCGCTTAAGGATGGTGCGCTGTTGTTGACGATGACGGATGCCCAGCGTGGGCGTTTCGGCAAACAAAATGTCGGTACAGCGGGCCTCGGTGTCGGGGTGGCACAGCACCGTAATCAGCAGCCCCGGTCGCGATTTTTTCATGGCGATGGGTTGGGCAAAGACATCTAAAGCGCCTGCTTCAAATAAACGGTCATAGAGGTAGCCCATGGCCTGGGGCACCATGTCATCCACCTGGGTTTCTAGCACCGCAATGGTTTCGGTGTTGGGTGGGGTGTTGCTTTGCTGAACGTCATTTTTTTGAACGTTGCTTTTTTGAATGTCACTTGGCGGAGCGGTCGAGGAGACCTCGCCCCTACGGTCTGTCACCGTTCCCACCCACAGCCGCAGAATGTTGGCCTGGGGAAAGTCCTTTTGTCCGGCCCCCAATCCCACCCGATTTAGGGTCATCGTTGGGGGTTCCCCAAACCCTTGGGCCAACGCCGCCACGATGGCCGCCCCGGTGGGCGTCACCCGTTCACCCCAGAGACCGTTGTTGTAGATGGGCATTTGGCGCATTTCCATCAGCTTGAGCACCGCCGGAGCCGGGACAGGCAGCCAGCCGTGGGCCGCTTTCACCCGTCCTTGCCCTGTGGGTAGGGCTGAACAAAACAGTTCATCAATGCCCAAGTAATCCAGTCCTAAACAGGTGCCCACAATGTCCACGAGGGCATCGGTGGCCCCCACCTCATGGAAATGCACTTGGTCGATGGCGATGCCGTGAACCGCCGCCTCTGCCTCCGCCAGTTGCCGAAAAACGGCCAAACTCCAGCGACAGACCCGTTCCGGTAGACCTGCCTGGGTAATCAGGGCTTCAATTTCTGGCAGGTGCCGGGTACCGGGGGGATGGCCATGATCGAGATCAGCCTGGAGTGAGGGAGACGGCTCAGGATTAGGGGAACCGTGACTGTGGCTGTCCTGATGGCTGTGGCTGTGGGCGGAAGCGTGGCTGTGGGAAGATCCGTGACTGTGGGCAACAGCGTGGCTATGGGTGTGGCTATGGGTGTGGCTATGGTGACCGTGGGCAGAACGATGGGCAGAACTGTGGCTGTGGGCCGGATGTGCTTGTTCGTGGCTGTGGTGACTGTGACTGTGGGCTGCACTATGGGCGTGGCTACCGTGGTCGTGTTGCCAAACTTCCTGGGCAAACGAGTCTTGCAAATCAACGCTGGCTTTGAGGGCACGAAGCCCCTGACGCAAAACGGGGGCCGCCGACAGATGAAATTCATCCCCCAACCCTAGCCGATCCAACTGGGTTTGAAGATAGTCGATGGGCACCCCGGCATCCAAAATGGCCCCAAGGCACATATCACCGGAAATGCCCGATGGACAGTCGAGGTAGGCTATCGTTTTCATACAAATGTGCTGAGCTGTGCCAGAATTCTTCCAAGATAGGGGAGCCGCCGTTGGCTAGCGCACCAAAGTCGTCCTAGGAGGGGCTTGGGGGGTAGCATCCTGGCCCCATCGGCACGGTTCGGGACGTTTGAAGAGGCAACCCCATGGCAACGCACTATCGACTGCACCCCGAAACTCCACAGTCTCGCAAGGTGCAAACCATCGTGGATGCCCTGCGTCAGGGGGCTATTGCCCTCTACCCCACAGACACAGTCTACGCCATTGGCTGCGACCTCAATCATCGGGAGGCGGTGCAGCGGGTGCGCCAAATCAAGCAGCTCGCCAACGATAAACCCCTCACCTTCCTCTGTTCCTCCCTGTCGAACATTACCGACTATGCCGTTGTGAATGACAATGCCTACCGCATTATTCGCCGCCTGATTCCGGGGCCGTTTACCTTTTTGCTGCCCGCCACCAAGCAGGTGCCGCGCCTGGTGATGAGTCCTAAACGCCGCACCACCGGGATTCGAGTTCCCAATAGCCCCATTTGTTTGGCACTGATTGAAACGCTGGAGCATCCCATCATTTCTACATCGGCCCTAAGTGTGGTGCCCCATCCGGCGGCTAAATCCAAGCCCCGTCATATCGACAAGGCGGAGGTGTTTGATGTGCTGGAAAAACTGGTGGACATCATCATCGACGACGATGAACCCATGGCCTACGAGGTTTCCACCATCATTGACATGATCGACGACGAACCTACCATCATCCGCAAGGGGCTAGGCTGGGAAACCGCCTGCGATTGGGGTGCTCAGTTAGCGACGTCGTAATTCGTTGGGTCTGAATTGAGTGGTTTCCTAATCAGCAAAACGGGGGTTCGCTGCGGCCTAGCCATACCAAATCCTAATCGAATAACCCCGATTCCCAGCCCAGCAAACCGTAGGGGCGAGGTCTCCTCGCCCGCTGATACCGGGGGCAAACAAGCCAGATTTAGTATAAGACTATTGCAAACTCTCCACTAGTTGGGCTTTAGCCGTATTCAATGCTTCCGCCAATTTACCCGGATCGCGCCCGCCCGCTTGAGCCAAGTTAGGCCGTCCGCCACCGCCGCCGCCTGTGATCTTGGCAATGCCGCCGATGAACTTGCCCGCTTGCAGCTTTTTGTCGATGACTTCCGGGCTGAAGGCGGCGACGAGGCTAACTTTCTCGGCTTCGGGGATGGAACCGAGGACAACGGCTCCGGCTCCCAGCTTTTGCAGCAGGCGTTCGGCGGCGGTTTTCAGGGCTTCGGCACTGACGCCCTCCAGTTCCGCCACAATCAGCTTCAGGTTACCGACGGTTTCAGCGGTGGCAATCAACTGATCGGACTTCAGCACCGCCAGTTCCGACTTGAGGACATCCAACTCCTTCTGAGCCGCTTTCAGGTCGGTTTGCAAGGTGGTGATGCGGTCGGGTAGTTCTTCCGGCTTGGCCTTAAAGCGGTCGGACAAATCCCGCACCACGGCATCACGGACGTTGAGGTATTCCAGCACCGCTGGCCCAGCGACAGCTTCAATGCGGCGAATGCCGGAGGCCACCCCGGTTTCGGAAATCACCTTGAACAGGCCAATTTCGGCGGTGTTGCTGACGTGGGTGCCGCCGCACAGTTCCATCGAAACACCGGGGAAGTCAATCACCCGCACTTCGGCTCCGTACTTTTCGCCAAACATGGCGGTAGCGCCCTTGGCCTTGGCCTCGTCGATGGGCATCACGGCTACGTCGGCGGCGTGGCCTTCGTCAATCCAGGTGTTGACCTGTTCTTCGACCTGCTGAATTTCGTCGGCGGTGAGGGCGCGGGGGCAGTTGAAGTCAAACCGCAGACGGTCGAAGGCTACCAGGGAACCCGCCTGGGAAATGTCGGAATCCACCAGCTTTTTCAGGGCCGCTTGCAGCAGGTGGGTGGCGGTGTGGTTGGCCTGGGCACGACGGCGGCAGGCGCGATCAATCTGGGCGGTGACGGCATCGCCGGATTTCAGGGTACCTCGCTCCACTCGGCCCACATGGACAAAGAAATCGCTGTCCTTTTTCACATCCACAACGCGGACGACCACGGACTCGCCGGACAAATAACCCCGGTCGCCAATCTGCCCACCGGATTCGGCATAGAAAGGGGTTTGGTCGAGGACGATCTGCACGTCTTGGCCTGCTTCGGCTTGGTCTACCGCACTGCCCTGCACCAAAATCGCCTCAACTCGGCTGGTGCTGCTGGCCTCGGTGTAGCCCAAAAAGGTGGTGGAATGGATGTGTTCGGCCAGGGCATCGAGGCTACCCTGCACGGTCAGGTCAATGGTTTCGTGGGCATCCTTAGAGCGCTGGCGCTGTTCTTCCATCGCTGCCTCAAAGCCCGCTCCATCGACGGTAAGGCCCTGTTCTTCGGCGATTTCCTGGGTGAGTTCTAGGGGGAAGCCGTAGGTGTCGTAGAGCACGAAGGCATCCAGGCCAGAGATTTGCTTCGCCTTGGAGGCCGCCTCGCGCTTGAGTATTTCCGCTAGCAGCTTTTCGCCCCGTTCCAGGGTTTCCAAAAAGCGGGCCTCTTCCCGATTCAGTTCGGCTTTGATGGTGGCCTCCCGTTCGCGGGTGTTAGGGAAGGGTTCTTCGGCAAGCTGAATCGCGCTTTCGGCCACGGTGCTGATGAACGCGCCTTCAATGCCGATCAGTCGTCCATGGCGTACCACCCGCCGAATTAGCCGCCGCAGCACGTAGCCCCGACCCACGTTAGAGGCGGTGATACCGTCGGCAATCATGTGAACGACGGCCCGCACGTGGTCGCCAATCACCTTGAGGGACACCTTGGTTTTATCGTCGGCCTGGGCGTAGTCGAGGTTCGCTAGCTTCGCCGCCGTTTCGATGATGGGGAAAATCAGGTCGGTTTCGTAGTTGTTGGGCACCTGCTGGAGGATTTGCGCCATCCGCTCTAGGCCCAGCCCGGTATCGATGTTTTGGTTTTGCAGCGGCGTCAGGTTGCCCTCGGCATCCCGGTTGTACTGCATAAACACCAGGTTGTAGAACTCGATGAAGCGGCTATCGTCTTCGAGATCAATGTGGTCGTCGCCCAGTTCGGGGTGGAAGTCGTAGTAAATTTCGGAGCAGGGGCCGCAGGGTCCCGTGGGGCCAGAGGCCCAAAAGTTATCGGCCTCATCCATGCGCTTAATGCGATGGGCGGGAATGCCCACCTGGTCGCGCCAGATGGCAAAGGCATCGTCGTCTTCGCGGAACACGCTCACTACCAGGCGTTCCGCAGGCAGCTTGAACACTTCCGTCGAAAGTTCCCATGCCCAGGCGATGGCCTGCTCTTTGAAATAATCCCCAAAGCTGAAGTTGCCCAGCATCTCAAAAAACGTGTGGTGCCGTGCGGTGCGGCCCACGTTTTCGATGTCGTTGGTGCGAATGCACTTTTGGGAGGTTGTCGCCCGATCCACATCCGCCGCCCGCTGGCCCAGAAAAATCGGCTTGAAGGGCAGCATCCCGGCAATGGTGAGCAGCACCGTGGGATCCTCTGGCACCAGGGAAGCGCTGGCTTTGATGGCATGGCCCCGCGCCGCATAGAAGTCCAAAAAGGTCTGGCGGATCTGTGCGCCAGTCATCACAGTTGCAGCGGGAGATTTGGACTTGGCCATGGGACGTTAGGAAGGGTGGGGTTGAAGAAAAGTAAAGGGTTTCTATTCTAGATCCATCGTACCCTGTCCGTCCCTGGCCAGAACGCTCCCGTTACCCCTCATTTGGTAACTGCCATGCCAATGCTCAATGAGGTTTCCTTTGCGTCGATCCCAGGGCCAGTGCTTGTACCCCAAGCCGGGTAGTCCTATTTCGTACAGGCTTTCGTAAAGGCTAGAGAATAATCAGACGACCCTAAAGACCTTACGGCAGTAGATGGCTGTTTCTGGCTAGTTTTCCTCTGCCCCGTAGACTCATGCACTACCACTTCGTGCATGACACGCCCTAGCGTCCGTGAGTGGCTCTGCCATTACAGGGTGCGGGTTTCTAGGGGTAGAAAGACGGTGAGAACTTCTCCGGCTTGGGGGCGTTGGCGAACGATGAGTTTGCCGCCCAGGGATTGAAACAGGTTTTTGGTGGCGTGGAGGTTGAGGCTTAGCCCTCCGGTTTCGGGCTGAAAAATCAGCAGTTGCCCCAGGGCTTTGAAGGGGGAGGACAGCAGGGTATCGGCATTTGGCCCTGGGTCGTTGGCATCGGCGTCGGGGGGGTGTGATTGGAACTGAAGTTTGAGCTGGTGTCCGGCAAGGGTGACGGCCAGTTCGATGTGGCTGTAGGGGGGGAGGCTGTGGGTAAAGCGGTCAATCAGGCCCGCGAGTACCTGGTTCAGCATGGTGGGGTCGCTGTTGACCAGGGGCAGTTGGGGGGGCAGGGTAACGGTCAGGGTGTGGTTGCGGCGGCTGGCCTGCTGCTGCCATAGGGGAATGGCCTCCTGGAAGAGGTGATCGAGGGGGAAGGCGGAGAGGGGCGATTTGGGCTGTTGATGGGCTTCGGTTTCCAGTTCTACTGCCCGAAAAATTAGGTTAAAGCGGTCGATCTGCTGGGTACATTCCCGGTCGATGGATCGCAGCCGTCGGGCGACTTCCTCGGTCACATCCTTGCGCTTGAGTAGGGATCGGGTGAGGGTGCGGATGGTGGTGAGGGGGGTACGAATTTCGTGGGCCATGGCCTTCAGCAGTTCCGTGTCGCTGCCCATTTCTAGATCCGGGGCGGGGTCGGCGGGGTCGGCGGCGGGGTCGGCAGCGAGGGCTGGCCCCAACGGGCTGGCGGGCCGGGAGGCGGGCCACCCCTCACGCCCCAGGATTTCGCGGCGGGGGGTGAGTTCGGCGGCGGCAAAGACCACGGGGCTAGGGGCGGAGGGCTGAGCTTGGTGGCGTAGGCGTTGGATCAACAGGTGACTGTATTGGGTAACCAGGCGATAGTCGGGGGCCACGGGCGGAAATTGCGTGATCAGGGAATCTACCGTAGCCAGCAGGGCGGGGCGCACCTGGGCAATGCGCAGCCGTACCTGCTGCCAAGTTTGCTCGGCTAGGGTGGGGTCAAAGGAAAAGCGAAAACTGGGTTGGCCATCGTCCCCATCCCCCAGCACCAGCACGAGGCAAAAGTCGGCGGTGAGCAACAGGCAAAAGCGCTCCTGGGCCAGGGGATCTTCGGGGGAGAGAGGCACCATGGGCAGGTCGTTGAGGGTGCCCTCCATTCGCCCCCGCTGCCGACCGGGCAACTGAGGACGGGCAACGGCCAAAATGCGCTCCAGCGGTTCGGGCACCAGCAACCAGTGGTGGATCAACTGCCCTCCCAGGCGATCCGGCAGTACCGGAAATGGCCCTGAGATCACCACTCCCAGAGGGAACCGTTCCCCTGATCGGGCGATGGGGGCGGGACAAGTGGCCAAAAGCTGAGCCAGGGCCGCAATGCCCCCTAGCCATTCCTGTTCGGCCCGTCGTCGTTCCTGGGCCTGGGCTTCTAGGGTGCCGATGCCATCTGTAGATGACCGACTCCCACCCCCGCCCTGCACCCAGGGCGACGACCCTTGATTGAACAGTTGGCTGAGGGAAAAG
This sequence comes from Phormidium sp. FACHB-1136, assembly GCF_014697375.1. GTDB lineage: Bacteria > Cyanobacteriota > Cyanobacteriia > Phormidesmidales > Phormidesmidaceae > Nodosilinea. Next base: position 43,004 of record NZ_JACJRS010000022.1, on the reverse strand, counting down.
AAGGGAGGGTGCGCCAATGAACTTACCTGACTCGCAGCGGGGCTAGGGCCACCTAGGCCGGGGGCTATTGCGAGATTACGGCTTTCCTCTACGATTTGGCTATGGGTAGAACCGAACGTTTCTAGCTCCGGCGGCTTCTAGCCAAACCAGTCGGAGGCCATGGCCACCTCCCGATCAAGGCGATGGTTCGCACAGGTGACGATGGCCTCATCGTCCCCATGGACTGTATGGGAATGACGTAAAGGACCGGTAGGCGTCGTCATAGGTAGGCGGTTAGGCGCTGCCGTAGGTCGGTGGTATTCGCTGTAGTTCCAGGGTGGGGGTAGGAGGGGGCTTGCAACACCGTCTCGATTTTGGCCACAACAATGGGCAAGGTAACATTAGCGATAGCTTGGGACATGGAAATAACTCCGGGGAGCGTCTAAAATACGGCAAATAAAGGGGTCAGACTCTGGATACAGCGGGGAAACTCATCTCAGGATAGATAGATCATGCTAGAGCCATCAGCGGTATAAATATTCCATGAAGGCAATTCATTCAGACATTCAGACCATCACAGCAACGACCCATCAATTTATCCAGAATGAGAATAAGAAACTGGGGATCAAGGTAATCGATGTAATAACAGGGATATTTCCAGGATGATCGATGGAGGATAGTGCCCTAGCTACGTTTCAAAGAAAAATATTTTCTCCCCAGAAAAACAGACAACTTGATCAGAAACGATGAATTGCTCAATGGGTTTTAATCTGTTTCCTTGGGCACAATTCAACGGTTGGCTACCTCCCTTAATCTGCTCTGGGTTTTACCCTAAATTGCATCATGAATGTCGCCCTGAATTGCACCCTAGATACCACTAGCGATGCCCCCATACATCATCCCGTTCTACTTGTCCTCTGCGGCGGATTCCATCCCCCCGGCGACACGGAGGCATTACTCGCCCTTTGGGCCAAGGATCCAACCCTGAGCCGTATCCCCGCCATCTCCCTTGGCATGGAGACGCCCTGGGCACCGCTATCGGCCTATACCCTGCGCCAATCCCTCGATCAGGCGTGGGGCCAAGTGCCGCATCGCGCCCAACCCCCAGACCTCGTCCTGTGGGCCTTTAGTGCGGGGTGTGTGGGAGCGGTGGCCCTAGCTCATCATTGGCACCGCTATCGGGGCACGGTGCGGGCCATATTTTTGGTCGATGGTTGGGGGGTGCCTGGGGTTGGGGCTTTTCCCTGTCATCGCCTCAGCCACGATGCCTTTACCCACCACAGCAGCCGTCGGTTGGGATCGGGGCAGGCGGATTTTTGGGCCGATCCAGCGGTGCCCCACCGACAACTCTGGCGCAGCCCGCAGACGGTGACGGGCCTAGGGAATTTACCGCCCACGAGTGCATTACCCCCGCCCCGCCAACCCCTCAGTGCAGCGGATTTTTTGACCGCTTGGACAATGTTTTATTTTTTGAGGGGATGAACACTATATGTAGATCCGTAACCCCGTTCCTGGCGTATATCTAGTACTCTAGAGATCCAGAAATTTCCTTAGTTCGGCTCATCACGTTAGGCTATTTTCCCTTAACCCTTGGAACCGCAAGCGTTAGGCCGGATGCCCTGGGTGATGGGGGCGTCTAAGGGCGTCGCATCATCACGAGGTATGCTGTGGATCAGGCTCTCAATCGTTTGTGGGATCAAGTGCTAGAGCGGCTTCAGCAGCAGCTTAGCTCCCCCACCTACGAAACCTGGATCAAGCCCGCCCAGGCCCAGACCCTGAGCGACACGACCTTGGTGATTTCTACGCCCAACCCCTTTGCCCGTAACTGGGTACAAAAGCACTATTTGCCCAGCATTGCCCAGGTGGTGGAAGAGCTGGTGGGGCGACCCTTAGATATTCAGGTGGTGGTGGCCCCAGAGGGCGGGACGCCGCTGGAGGTGCCCTCGGCCTCTGGGGAGGAATCTATGCCTAGCAACGCTGGCAGGACAGGCGGTGGGACAAGCTGGTTGACTCCGGCGGCTCCGCCCCGCCCCACCATGACCGAGTTGCCCAACGTCAGCCGCGCCGACTACAACGACCTCAACCCCAAGGCCGTGTTTGACCGCTTTGTGGTGGGGGCCAATAACCGCATGGCCCATGCCGCCTCCCTGGCCGTGGCCGAAGCACCGGGGCGGGAGTTCAATCCGCTGTTTCTCTGTGGCCGGGTGGGGCTGGGCAAAACCCACCTGATGCAGGCCATTGGCCACTATCGCCAGGAGATTGCCCCCCACGCCAAAATTGCCTACGTGTCTACGGAGCAGTTCACCAACGACCTGATCGCCGCCATCCGCAAGGACAGTATGCAGCACTTCCGATCCCACTATCGGGATGTGGATATTCTCTTGGTGGATGATATCCAGTTCATTGAGGGCAAGGAATACACCCAGGAGGAGTTTTTCCACACCTTCAACACCCTGCACGAGGCGGGCAAGCAAATTGTGCTGGCGGCGGATCGGCCCCCCCACCAAATTGTGCGGCTGCAAGAGCGGCTGATTTCCCGCTTTTCCATGGGGCTGATTGCCGATATCCAACCCCCCGACTTTGAAACGCGGGTGGCCATTTTGCAGAAAAAAGCCGAATACGAACAGGTACATCTGCCCCGCGAGGCCATCGAATACATCGCCTCCAGCTACACCTCCAATATTCGCGAACTAGAGGGGGCGCTGATTCGGGCCATCGCCTACACCTCTATCTCCGGCCTGCCGATGACCGTGGAACACCTCACCGCCGTGCTCAACCCGCCCACGGAACAGATGGAAGCCTCGCCCCAGGTGGTGATGTCCACCGTGGCCGAACATTTTAATGTGTCCATCGAAGACCTAAAGGGAGCCTCGCGGCGACGGGAAATTAGCCAAGCCCGCCAGATGGGCATGTACCTGATGCGCCAACACACCGACCTCAGTCTGCCCAAAATTGGCGATGAGTTTGGCGGCAAAGACCACACCACGGTGCTCTATAGCTGCACCAAGGTAGAAAGCCTGCTGAAGCGCGACCTAGACCTCGCCCAAACCGTGCGCCAACTCAGCGACCGCATCCATGTGGCAGGCCGGGGTTGATCACCAGAATTCCTAGGGTGCATTCGCGGCACCACCATTCTTCCAGCGGAGGGGCGTAAACGGGCGATGGGTGCAGGTCGCAAGGCAACCCTGAGGCACTTGGCAGATAAGTTGCTATTCATCCTGGTGTATTTCCGAAATAACCTCAGTTCGGGTTAAGCTCAGTAGTCCGATGCCCCGGAAGCCCTCACCCCCCCGCCCCCTCTCCCACGGGGAGAGGGGGAGCTAGAGTTTCAAAGTCCCTCTCCCTTGGGGAGAGGGATTTAGGGTGAGGGCCAGCGTCGTTGCCAGAAGCGGGTTTCTAGCGATTGAAGCCTTTGGCTTATCCCGAACTCAGATTAGGCTACAGTGCTAGCCCCAGGCTCCTGTCACCGCCGCGCTCTGTCCCCTTCGCAAGATGCTATGGGCAGCATTATTCCTGCCAGCCAAATTTCTATCGCCCTGCTCGAAGAGCGCTATGACCTGCGAGAAGCAACCCAGCCAGATTTTTTTCTGGAATGGACACAGGGGCTAGGGGAACTGACCGAGCTAGAAAAGCAATATCTTGATCGGGTGAAAACCCATTTCAAGCTCCTCCTCAAAAGGAGGCCATTGTTAGAAAACAGCGTCAAGATGGTGGTGCTTTCGCCCCTGTTGGATAGGGCGGGTTTCTACGATGACCCGTTTCATATTCGTTCGGAGGTGAGTGTTGACATTGCCGTTGAGGACGAGGGGCAAATGATTCGCGGCAGGATCGATGTTTTGGTGCTGAGGGATCGGTTTTGGATCTTGGTGCTGGAGGCGAAGCGCAGTGATTTTGACGTGAATGTGGCGATGGGGCAGGCGCTGGCTTACATGCTGGCAAATCCTGAGTTGGGCCAGCCTACGTTTGCCATGGTGAGCAATGGCCAGAGTTCTTTGTTTCTGAAGCTGGCGAAAACGCCTCAGTATACCAACTCTCGCCTATTTTCTTTAGTCAATCCGGAGAATGACCTTTATGAGGTGCTGAAGGTGATGAAGCGGATTGGGCAGGTGGTCGTGGCCGAACCCCAGAGCGATTAGACCAGCCCTACCGCCAAGCCGACCGCCCACAATATTTCATTCAAACAACGGCTCCCGATCTTCCAAGGGCGGCTGTTCGCGGGTGGACATAAAGTCATCCGTGAAGTGGCTGAGGCTATCAAACAGGGGTTGCCAGGGCTGATCGGTGCTGAGCAGAACGATAGCATTACCGACTTTTTTGATGTAAACCTCTGTGCCGTTGAGATGGAAGGCCGCAGGCAAAACCACGACCTGGCCATTGTCATTTGTCAGTAATGGGGTGGTTTCCATGGCTAAACCTCTGGGCGATCTACCTCTAGGGTACTGGTTTCTCCAGACCGGGGGGTCTCCTTTTCCAGTCGAGATCGCACGGTCAGAATGTCGTCTGGACGTAATGGGGCCATTGCCGATTGGGGCACCGTCACCACATCCACCGATTCGCCGAGGGCGTTAAAGACCTCCAGGATACAGCCCGCTTCGCCGTCGTCTGGGGCGGGGAGGGTATCAATGAAGGTGGCAATATCGCCCTGCCGCAGGTGGTACTCCGGGAAGTCTCGATTCAGGGAAACGCGGCTATACAGGGGAATTTCAGAGTCTTTCATCGCTTTGGTTTGAGCGTGACGAACTGGATAATGTTGTCCTTAGCACGTTCTATCCACACTGTAACAACAAGCAGAGCACCCTTGGGGCCAAGGATTGGGTCTTCAATTTCATGCCATACCCGCCCTTTTGGCCAAACCCTACCGCCAAGCCGACCGCTCACAGGTGCGCCGCGCTACCCTCACTGTTTCGTCGGTTTCGCTTTTGGCGACAAGGTAGCCCCGAATGCGGTTACAGGTGTAGTTTACCCAGCCCACCTCTGCCAGCCACAAGGGCCACAGCCGTATCGTGCCATCATCACTGCCACTGACAATGGTTTTCCCATCGGGGCTGAAGACAACAGCATTAACACCACCATAATGGCCTGTTATCGGTTGCCCCAAAGGCTGACCGCTGCGATCCCATAGTCGTATTGTGCTGTCATATCCCCCACTCACTATCGTTTCCCCATCAGGGCTAACTGCCACGGAGCTGACCCAACCTCTATGGCGAGTTAGAGATTTGCTTAAGAATTGACCATTGCGATCCCACAGTCGTACTGTGCCGTCATGTCCCCCACTCACTATAGTCTCCCCGTCAGGGCTAAAAGCTACAGAATAGATTTGACCCCTGTGGCCAGTTAAGGGCTGACTCAGGGGTTGGCCATTGCGATCCCACAGTCGTACTGTGCCGTCATATCCCCCACTCACTATGGTCTCCCCGTCAGGGCTAATGGCCACAGCATTGACCCAGCCTTCATGTCCAGTCATAGGCTTTCCTAGGGGTTCTCCCATGCGATTCCACAGCCGCACGGTGCCATCAGAACCTCCACTAACCACTATTGCTCCATCAGAACTAATGGCTACTGTAACTCGCTCCCCATGACCAGTTAAGGGCTGGCCTAAAGGTTGGCCGTTACGATTCCACAGCCGCACGGTGCCATCAGAACCTCCACTAACCACTATTGCTCCATCAGAACTAATGGCTACAGCCCTAACCCACTCATCATGGCCAGTCATGGGTTGGCCCAAGGGTTGACCACCACTATCCCATAGCCGCACGGTGCTATCCGCACTTCCACTAACTACTGTTTTCCCATCTAAGCTAATGTCCACAGAAGTGACCCAGTCGTCATGACCAGTTATGGGTTGCTCCAGCGATTTACTGTTTTGATCCCACAACCGTACTGTGCCATCAAAGCCCCCACTGACCACTGTTTCCCCATCCGGACTAATGGCCACAGAAGTGATATTGCCGTTATGGCCCGTCATGGGTTGGCTGAGGGGCTGACCACTACGATTCCATAGTCGCACCGTGCCATCAGTCCCTCCACTACCTATCATTTCCCCATCGGAGCTAATGACGACAGAGTTAACAGCACCATCGTGGCTAATGATGGATTGGCCAAGGGGTTGGCCGCTGAGCCTCCACAGTCGCACCGTGCCATCAGTCCCCCCGCTAACCACCGTTTCCCCATCGGAGCTAATGGCCACAGAATTAACAGCACCGTCGTGACCAATGATGGGTTGGCCGAGGGATTGGCCACTAAGGCTCCACAATCGCACCGTGCCATCATCCCCCCCGCTAATCACCGTTTCCCCATTGGAGCTGATGGCCACAGAATTAACAGCACCGTCGTGACCAATGATGGGTTGGCTGAGGGATTGGCCACTAAGACTCCACAATCGCACCGTGCCGTCATCCCCCCCACTAATCACCGTTTCCCCATTGGAGCTGATGGCCACAGAATTAACAGCACCGTCGTGACCAATGATGGGTTGGCCGAGGGATTGACCACTAAGACTCCACAATCGCATCGTGCCATCATCCCCCCCGCTGACTACCGTTTCTCCATCAGAGCTGATGGCCACAGAATTAACAGCACCATCGTGGCCAGTGATTATTTGGCCAAGGCTTTGACCGCTGCGATTCCATAGCCGCACCACGCCAAAATCTCCCCCGCTGATTATCGTCTCCCCATCGGGGCTAATGGCCACTGACAGAACCCAGTCGCCGAGATTACCAAATATTGGGTTTCCATCAGGGGTAGTGCCTACTTGCATAACACCGCTATCATGAACCCCGATCACGCGAGTGAACTGAGCATAACGATTGCCCAAATCCAGGACAGCGGTAGATATCAGACGCTGTCCACCACCAATGCGAGGAAAGTGAGTCAAGGGATTCTCCCCAATGTTAATCGCCGCCAATCCGCTGACCATGCTCCCCAGCGGGTCGCTCTCAGCTAGGTTTTTAGCATTAGTTTCGTAAATCTCAATCTGTCGCAACTCAGCCCGTCGTACCTGGTACCCCGCAAACCCCGTCAACGTGGTTGTTAAAACTAGACCCGCAGCCAGTCCAGCGGTTCCCAGGCGTTTTAGGCGCTTTTCTTGCCGTTCGGCTTGGTCAGCGGCGGTAAAAAAGGACATATCTAGGGTCGTCATATCGCCCTGGTGGTGCTGGGCAAAGCTACGCAGCAAATCCAGGTCGGGCGGTCGCCACAGCAGGCCAGCGGGTTTGCCTTGGTCGTGCCAATATTGGGCCGCAGTTTCTAGGCGGCGCTGAAAGCGAATATCGTCGCGGCTGCTGTCCAGCCAGTCGTTGAGCTGTTGCCAGTGGCCAAACAGGGCTTCGTGGGTCACTTCCGCCACATCCTGGTTTTCTTGGCTGGCCAACGTTACCAATCGCGCCCCAGGAGACGAAAACCTCGCTAGAACCTGCTTTACGGCCTCCGGGCTATCCTGGCTGGCGATTAGGCTTTCCACCGGGGCACGGCGGCGGGTGTCGCGGGTGCCCTCCCCCAGTTGCACCAGGCCGATAAAAATGCGGCGGGCCGTCTCCTGTTCCCCTGGGCTGAGGTGGTCGTAGATCTCCTGGGCCTTTCCGGCTAGGGCACCACCCACACCCCCCATCTGGCGGTAGGTCTCCGCCGGGGCCACCCCCTGGGCCAGCCCCTCCCAAATGCGGCTAAGGGCAAACTGAAGCAGCGGCAACGCCCCCTCCCGGCCCTCGGTATCCGTCACCAACAGATCCACCGTGGCCTCATCTAGGGGATGTCCAGCTCGTTTGGCGGGTTCAGCAATGGCGCGGCGCAGTTCCGCCGTGGTCATGGCGGGCACAATCACGCTTTGGTCAGACCCGATGATTTGGTTCAGCCCTGGGTGGCGCTGGGTTTCGCCCAAAAAGTCGCTGCGGAGAGTGATCACCACCGAAACCTGGGCACTGGGGTCTTGGGCGGCGGTGAGCAGGTTGTCGATGAAGGCTTGGCGTTCCCCAGCCTCCTTACAGAGGGAATAGACCTCCTCGAACTGGTCTACCAGCACCACCAGCGGGGCATCCTGGATTTGGGGAATTAGGCTGGCGATGCGGCGCAGGCCGTCGTAGGTGCCTTCTGGGGTGGCGATGCCTAGCTCCGTGGCAAATTCCCGCGTTTTGGTGACGGGCATGGGGTCTTGGGTTGCCGTTTTAGCCAGCACCCCCGCCAGCGCCTCCAGGGGATGGCTACCGGGCACCAGCACCGCCACCCGCATCTGGGCCTTGCCCAACAGGGGCCGCTGGGCCAAGGCCGGAATCAACCCCGCCCGCGCCAAAGAAGACTTGCCAGAACCCGATGGCCCCAGAATCGGCAACAACCGGGGCACCGCCGACTGCTCCACCAGTCGTTGAAACCGTTCCCAGAGCCGTTCCACCTGGGCTTCGCGGCCAAAGTAGCGGTCGCCGTCCTGCTCTGTAAAGGCGGCCAGCCCCTTGTAGGGATTGGGGCCAAGCTGGGCGGGGGTATCGGCGGGGGCTTCCGGTTGCGGCGGGGTAGTTTGGTGAATCACATAGATCGTGTTGCCATCGCCGGAAACAATGGCACTGCCCACCGCACTCTCTTGAATGTGAATGCCACGATTCGACTGGTCTAGCATCGCCCTGATTGCCCCTTTCCGTAGGCTTCACCCTTTGATAGCACAAACTGACAGATCTGCTTCATCTGGCATAGTCTAGAGACGATCAATTAAGATTTAGGATAATCACTCAAGAGCAAGCGTAATGCCCATCATTAAAATCCCTAAACAGTATTTAATCGATCAAAATGAAGAGTTCATTACCGTGGATGTACCTGCATCAGTAGTATCGCTCTGGCAGCGGGACTATGACAAAATAACTAAGGCCAAGGGACTGCTAAAAGACAAGCGAAACCAAATGCTGGCCCATCTCGATACCATGCGCCAGGAGTGGGATCGTTGAAGTATCTCTACGATACCAATATTTTTATTTATTAGGCCAATTCAAGGTTGAAGTGCAACACCTGCTCAAATCCGCTTGCAGCCATGGATCTAATACTAAGCCTATGAAGGAGACCTATAGCCTGCTGTGCTGCGCTGTACCGTGTTCCTGGTTGTGGTCATGACCGCGAAGGCTGACAGCGGCTCTGAGACAGAGTGTTGCACTTCAGATTTGAGTCTGCGTTATTTTGCAGAAGAGCCAGAAGTATTGCGGTTTTTCTCGGAATCATTTCTCAGTCAAAATGAGGCATTCATTTCTCCCATTGTGCGAATTGAATTGTTGAGCTTTTCAGATCTATCTGACGAAGAAGAAACGATAATTACTAACTTGCTGACGCAGTTTGAACGCATTCCCATGTCGCCTCAAATCGAAGATCGCACGATTCAATTACGGCGCTATTATCGTCTCAAACTTCCCGATGCTCTAATTGCGGCAACGGCTTTACATCGCTCTGCCTGCGTAATAACCAGGAATGTGGACGACTTTAAGCGAGTGCCTGAGTTAACGCTGTGCAATCCCTTTGACGGGATGTAGGATAAATCACCTGAGTAGGGATTGCACGATACACCGCAGCTACAGAATCAACCCCACCAGGGGCAGTAGTTTGTGGCCATGCTGTCCCAACCAGCTTGCGGTGGCTTCCACATGGGGCCGCAGCTTATCGATGGCCTCCCCAAACCCGACCAAATCCTGGGCGTAGGCCAATCCGGTTTCCAGGGTCTTGGCGATGACACTCTTATCTGGCTCTGGTTTGGCGGCTTCCTGCTCCAGCTTTTTGGCCACCCCCGCCACGATAGGGTCATCCAACTGGGTTAGGAGGTCTCGAAGGGCCTGCAACTCTGCTTGAATATTCACGGTTTCTGGGGCTGGCAGGTTGGCCTGGTTAAACTGTACCGAAACTGTATTGCCGTCGCCCGTTACCACGGCACTTCCGGTTACGCTGCCGCCAATCTGTATCGAGCGGTTATTGCCTGGGGTGTCTGGGGTCGTCATAGACAAGATTGCTAAAGGGTTGCTTCAACTGTAAGACAATCGGCAAAGTTTTTGGCGATCGCCCTCACTTGCTGTGGTACTGGGCCAAGTGGGAGGGGGCCAAGTGCTACCCAAGTACAGCAACGACTCTCCCACCGCACTCTCTTGAATGTGAATGCCGCGATTCGACTGGTCTACCATCGCCCTCATGCCCCTTCCGCCTAGGCTTCCCCCTTTGATAGCACAATTGTTGATGGCCCAGTCCCTAACCATCCCAATCCTCAACCTTCGTTAGGATAGAATTACGCCGCTTACCGCTCCCAGTCCAGGACATCACAGGACATCACAAGCACCTATGGCCACTATCCTCAATCTAGAGCCCCTTGCCGCTGCCCTCACGCGAGAGCAGTTCTGGGCGCTGTGCCAGGGCAACCCAGATTTACGACTAGAGCGAACCCCGCAAGGAGCATTGATCATCATGAGTCCGGTGGGGGGAGAAAGCGGCCATCAGGAAGCCAATCTGATCATCAAGGTGGGCATCTGGAATGAGCAAACCCAACTGGGTTATGTGTTTAGTTCGTCTACGGTCTTTAGCCTGCCCCAGGGAGGTGATCGCTCCCCCGATGTGGCTTGGATTGCCAAGGCCCGATGGGACGCCCTCAGCCCCGAAGACCGGGAAGGCTTTCCCCCGATCTGCCCTGATTTTGTGATTGAACTGCGTTCCCGCAGTGATCGCCTATCGCCGCTCCAGGCCAAGATGCAGGAATATCTAGACAGCGGTCTCAAGCTAGGCTGGCTGATCAATCCGCAGCAGCGACAGGTGGAGATCTACCGTCCTAGCGAACTTCCTGAGGTGGTTGCTTGGCCAGTGACGATTTCTGGGGAGGATGTTTTACCGGGGTTTCAGCTTTTTCTGAACTGACACTCCCACGGCTAAAGCCAGTAGGATTCTTGGTTCAGCAAGACCATATACATCACCACAATTAAGGGCAGACCAGCCTACAGCATCAACCCCACCAGGGGCAGCAGCTTGTGGCCATGCTGACCCTGGGCGGACGTGAGCTAGCGTCCGGTTTTGAGGCTGTCGATCTTGCGGGTAAACAGGTCGGCGAAGATCATAATCACCCGCTGGGGCCGCGTTTTGATGTTGGCATTGAGGGACATCCCCGACTGCAACTGGATGGGCTGGCCATTGATGGGAATAAACTGTTGATCGAGGGTGATATCCGCCGGAAAGCGATATTCGGGGTTAATTTGGTCAGGAGGCAGGGCATCGGAGCCGATGTGGGTGAGGGTGCCCTTCACGTCGCCAAATTCGCTGTAGGGGAAGGAGTCAATCCGCACATCCACCCTCATTCCTTCCTCCACAAAGCCGATATCCCGGTTGGTGATAAACACCCGCGCCACTAGGGCATCGTCGGGCACAATTTCCATGATTGGTTCGGTGGAATTGGTGACAAAGCCCGGTTGGTTGGCCTTGAGGTTAAACACCGTGCCGTTGATGGGAGAGCGCAGTTCTTGGTAGACGAGGGTTTGTTGCAGTTCGGTGATTTGGCTTTCCACCTCTTGCAGGCGTTTTTCGTTTTCTAGGATGGTCTTGGTGAGTTGGCTGTCGATGGTGGCGATTTGGTTGTCGTTGGCGGCAATGCGGCTCTGAAGTTCGTCCTGGGAAGTGGTTTGGGTATTGCGGAATTTTTCTTCGGCCTGGGCAATGGCGACGATCAACCGCTGTTCTTCTTCCACCAGGCGATTCACCTCGGTTTGCTTATTTTTGACCTCCTGGCCCTGCTGCAAAAGGGGAATTTCGCCAATGCCACCCTGGGCTTGGAGGGTTTGCACCCGCGTCATAATTTCTTGGTTAAGGGCCAAATCCTGACGGGCGTTGGCCAGTTGGGCCTGGGTTTGGGTAAGCTGGCGGTCTAGTTGCTCTACCTCCAGGCGGGCAATGCCCAGGCGAGAAGCTAGGTCGGCATTGGCCGCTTGCAGGCGTTCCCGCTGGGCAGGGGTGAAGCTGGATCCGGTGGTGTCTCCGGCCAGTTGGGCGCGGTAGAGGGCGTTTTCCGCCACCAGGGCGGATCGGTTGCTGGTGAGTTGGAGCAGGCTGGGGGAAATTTCCGCCGGAGCCGCCACCCCTGCCTGATCCGCCAGTTGCGACCGATAGAAGGCGTTTTCCTCCTCCAATTTCACCCGAATTGCCTCCAGGGAAGCCAACTGGGCCTGACTGGTTTTGGGATCGAGGCTGACCAGCAGATCACCCTGTTCCACCGCCTGCCCTTCCTCAACATGAACCTGCTGCACCACGCCCCCCACCGGAGCCTGAACGGGCTGCACCGTAGCCTGGGGTTCTAGCTTGCCCTGAGCCGGAACGGCCTGCTCAAATTTCGCCAGATAGGCCCAGGCAATGGTGGCGGTGGTGACACCAATGATGCTCCACACCACCGCCCGCGACCACCGGGGCGACTGGCGCAAAATCACAGGCTTATCAAAGGTCTCTAGCTGCCGCGAGGGCGTGGTTGAGAGAACGGCATCCCCTGACTGACTGTGGCCATTGTGACCATTTGATCCGTTGGGGCTGCTGCCGTTGGGTTGTTGACCGGGGGGAAAGGGTTGGATGCGTACCATGGCAATTTCGGGGGTAGGGGGGAGTAATTGAGGCTTGGGTTGGGGCGCACTGCGGTGCGCCCGTACAGAGGATTTCGGTTCAGAGTTCCAGCCCCCCTCTCCCCGTGGGAGAGGGGCTGGGGGTGAGGGCTGGCCTACATCATGCTGGACTGCTGTTGGTAGAGGGTGTAGTAGCGGCCCTGGAGTTCCATCAGTTCGGCGTGGGTGCCCTGTTCCACGGCGGAACCTTGATCCATCACCAGAATTTGGTCGGCCTGTTTGATGGTGTTCAAACGGTGGGTGATGAAGAACACGGTGCGGCCTTGTGCCCAGGCATGGAGGTTGACAGACACCTGGTGTTCGGTGTCGTAGTCGAGGGCGCTGGTGGCCTCGTCCATAATCAGCAGGCGGGGGTTTTGCAGAATGGTGCGGGCGATGGCGATGCGCTGGCGTTGGCCCCCGGAGAGGCTGGCCCCCCGTTCGCCGATGCGGGTGTTGTAGCCCAGGGGCAGTTCCATGATGAAGTCGTGGCAGCAGGCGATTTTGGCGGCTTCAATGATGGCGTTGGCATCGGCATTGGGGTTGGTGAGGGAGATGTTTTCTTGAATGGTGCCCTCAAATAGCAGGCTGTCCTGGGGCACAATGCCGATCTGCCGCCGCAGGGAGTGCAGTTCCACCTTGCTGATGTCGTAGTGGTCGATCATAATGCGGCCCGATTCCACCTCGTAGAGGCGGGGCAGCAGCTTCATCAGGGTACTTTTACCGGAGCCGCTTTGGCCGACAATGCCGATGAAGATGCCCGCCTGAAACTCTAGGTTGATGTTGATCAACTGCATGGGGCCAGAGGGGCCAAACCGGAAGGCGACATTCTCGAAGGTGACTTGGCCCACCAGTTCCGGCATGGGGATTTGCTGGGCGTCGTGGGCGTCGGTTTCCTGGGGGTGGTCGATGATGTCGGACAGGCGCTCCAGAGACAGGGCGGTTTCCTGGAAGTTTTGCCAAAGCTGGGCGAGGCGCAAAATCGGCGCGGTCACGTAGCCGGAAATAATCCGAAAGGCAATCAACTGGCCGAGGGTGAGTTGCCCTTGCAGCACCAGGTAGGCTCCCACCCACAGCACCAGCAGGGCCGAGAGCTTGTTCAAAAAGTTGCTGGCGCTGTTGGCGGTGGTGGAGGTGAGCACCGTGTTAAACCCCGCACTGACGTATTCGGCGTAGCGTTCCTGCCATTTCCAGCGGGTGCGTAGCTCAATATTTTGGGCCTTCACCGTTTGAATGCCAGAGAGGGATTCCACCAAGAGCGACTGGGTAGCGGCGTTGCGCTCGGCCTTCACCCGCAGTTGCCGCCGCACAATAGGGGCCGCCAGCATGGTTACCGCCACAAACAGCGGAATCGTGGCCAGGGCCACCAGGGTCAGCAGCCAGCTATAGATGAACATCACCACGATGTAGACCACGGAGAACACCGCATCCAGCACCACGGTGAGGGCCGTTCCGGTTAAGAAAGAACGAATATTTTCGAGTTCGTTGATGCGGCTAGAGAGTTCCCCCACGGGCCGTTTATCAAAATAACGCAGGGGCAAACGGAACAGGTGATCGATAATTTCCGACCCCAGAGTCATGTCAATACGGTTGGTGGTATCGACAAAGAGGTAGGTACGTAAACTCGTCAGCAGCGCCTCGAATACCGCCACAATCACTAGGAAAATGCCCAGCACTTGTAGGGTATCAATACTGTTTTGCACAATCACCTTGTCGATGATGATCTGAATCATCAACGGGTTAGCCAAACCAAACAACTGCACAAAGAACGAGGCAACAAACACCTCCAGCAGCACCCATTTGTACTTCACAATGGAGGGCCAGAACCATTGCAGACCAAACTTTTGCTGCGGCGTTTCGCGGGTGGGTTCTAATAGCAAGATCTCGCCACTTTGACCCCAGGCTTCGGCAAAACTTTCTGGGGTGCGCCGAATTAATCCCACCTCAGGATCGCCCAAAATATAGGCTTTTTCGGAGGTTTCGTAGAGCACCGCAAAGCCTTCGTGCCACTGAATCAAGCAGGGCGTATTCAGCCGACTAAAGGCCGCCGCAGGCACCCGCACCAGTTGGGTTTTGAGGCCCATCATCTCGCTTAAGCCCCCCAGCACGGGCATCGACAATCCCACCCGTTCCTGCTGATTCACCAAGATTTTGCGGATCACATCCTTGCGGAAGGGCATCTTAAAATGCTGGCTGAGCATATCAAAACAGGCCAAGGCTCCATCCACCTGGCCGCGCCCCCTGGCGTAGGGATAGCCCCTGGCCCGACCATCTCCCTTGGCGGTGGTTTCGACGTCGCGGTCGTTGGCCGTTAGCTGGGCCTCGGTGGCGTAGGGGATGCCGTTCACATCCAGCACTTCCACCGGACGGTACACGGCCTCCGGTTCCGGTTCTGCCTCCATTTGAAAGGTCTCCGCCAGCACCGTGGGTGTCAGGCCAATCAGCCGTGCTCCCTGGGGGCTAATCACCTCCACCGTGGCTTGGGGATCCACCTTCAGCACCGATCCCACGGGCTGGTTGAGGATGGTGCCGCCACTGAGAATCCAGGTCAAGCCCGGATCCAAATTCCGCAGGCTGCACACCCCGCTGGGAAAGTTAACAATGGCCGATTCTTCGCACACTAGGCGGGCCTTAGCCTTCAGGTCGCCCAAATCAAGCGCCTGTTGTTTGGCGTGTTGGCTCAGCAGGTCAAAGGCTTCGACGGGGTAGATGTGGTCGCGCAGGGCGGCCCCAAAGCGGGGATGGTCGCTGAGGTACTGCAAAAAAGTGTAGGAGGGCAGGTTGAGGGCGACGATTTCCGTGGAGGCAATCACCGTTTCACAGGGTTGGCCCCGAATTAGGCTGATCACCCCCACCACTTCCCCCGGCCCTAGGCGCTGAAGGGTAACGGGCTGCTGACTGCGTGGATCGTAGCCCAACAGTCGGGCCTGCCCCTCTAGGATGACAATTACCTGCTGGCTCAGGATCTCCCGCCGCAGCATGGGTTGACCCACCCGATACCGCAGGGGCGTAGCGGATTGGGTCAACGTGGTGAGGACGGCCTCCGGCAGTTCGTCAAAGGGGTGAAAGACACCCAGGGTTTGGCTGCGGAACAGGGGTGTTTGGGGCATCGTCAGAGACAGGTTAAAAACCGCAGGGAGCGTCGTTTGAAATGAAATGGATTGGGGCGAGGAGCCTAGTCCGTGGAAGACTGCGGTCAGATCCCACTCAAACTAACTGATACTAAGTCTATCCACCATAGATGGCCCAGGCTCGAATTCCTTCAACTTCTCCTATTGTTTTCAGGTTGTCGGAAATTTTAGTCTGGCGAAAAAGAAGTTAATACTTGGCCGCAAAGGATGTTAACACTCTAGGTGCGGCTGGATTAGGTGTTAGAGACGACATTTTTGGGGGAGGGGGTCGGGAGGCGGGAACAGAGAGTGGGGAAATCAACAGGAGGACTGTGACAGTCGTGAAAGCCGACTGATGATTGAGTTCTACGCCTGGTTGCCTGACACAAGTCCCGAAAACCTTGAAAATATCTTGCCTTGGAACTGAATCTTATAGTCTCTAGGTTGGAACTGGAAGACTTGACTGAAGGAGCTTGCGGGCTAACGTCCGTCTTCTAGGAGAAATCAGAGGTTTCTGGAGATGTGTCAGGCAGTCAGATTAACTCGACTTGGCTACTTGCTGATACCAGTCCTTTATAGGAATGAGCATAATTTGGTGCATGAAAGCCTTGGCATAGGTGAACTCTAGCCAAATCCTCCCTATCCACATTCACATTGGATCGGTATGAGTCGCTGTTGATAAAGCTCTCTTCATAAACGGGCATTTATAAAAAGATTCAGTAAATCCACATAGAAATCTGACCTTTACCTGACTTTTATCTGACCTTTGCACGACGACCATGCGGAAATTACGGATTTGGTTCTGCTACAGTTCGAGGTGGATATCAACCGTCTTCCGCGACCGAGCCGTCAGATCAGGTAAAAAGATGGCTACAGCGGCGGTTACTTTCAACCCGTGAGAACTGGGATCAGTAAAACTAGCGCTGTTTGAGCATGTCAGTAAGCTCGGTAATGGGATCTCGATTTTAATCTTGAGTAATTTCAGTAAGACTGAATTTCAAGTTTTAAAAGCTAAGTTTTTTATGGAGGATAAGCATGTCATTATCACAGCAAATTGACCAAGGGCTACAGAATCTTGAGGTGTTACTTAAAAGCCTAGACACTTCGTTAGGAAAGAATCCCAAGTTCTCTAAATTTGTTGAGGCAGTTAACGATGCAGAAGAGAAAATTACATCTTCTTCTAACGATGTACTCGTCAAACAAGCGCTTAGTAGTCTAGATAGTCAACTGGACTCTATTTTCGGTGTCCGCGACTACATTAGTGAAGGAAATGGTGAATTTAAATTCAAACTCAATGAAACTTTAAGGACAGGTTTTGATAAGGGTCTGCCAAATCTTCAGGGCGACTTTTATCTAGACTGGTCGCTGACCAACTCTTCTCAGACATCTGCTGGCTTTAAGAAAGTTCAGCTCGATCTTGGCTCTTTCTTTGATGATTTGATTGAACCTTTTTTCAAGCCTGTCTCTGACATATTGCGCCCTTTTGATCCCATTGTTAAAGTTCTAGGCACAAACATTCCTGGGCTGGACGATTTCGGCATTGAGATTAACCTTCTTACTCTCGCCAAAACATATGATAAGGAGATTGATACAGGACTGATAGATGCTATCAAGGCTTTCAAAGACATTACTGAAGCTGTGGAATCGGCTCAGACAGCTTCTAGTGGTTTCATTGATCTAGGTGAGTTTAGCCTCTCAGCAAATGGTAACATCATCAGCTCTTCAGCTTTTTCAAACAACCCACTCAAACAGCAAGGTCTAAATGAATTTATCCCTAAGATAAAATCTCTAACTGGGAATCGTTTCAGCTTACCCTTTCTTGAAACACCAACTACCGCATTTAATCTTTTTCTTGGCAAATCTGATGTCAAGCTGATCGAGTATTTGATTCCTGGCTTGAGTGCTGAATTTAAATATGAGCAGATAATTCCAATTCCAGTTCCAATTCCAGTTCCAATTTATGCTGAGCTTGGAGCAAAAATCAGTTTTGGAAGTCCTGGCTTAACGATTGGTTACGACTCTTTTGGTATTACTAGTAACAACTTGTTAAACGGGTTTTATCTTGATCGTAGTAAGGCAATCTTCAATCTTGACTCGGAACTTTACGCATCTGCTAACGTCGGGATAGAGAATGTTGCTAAAGCATCAGTAAAATTCGATGTTACGGGTGATGTTGAATTTTTTCTCCCCGGTCAAGGTTCACAGGTACGCTACGCTGAATTGTCTAACGGATTCAGTAGCGTTAATTTCAACGTAAAAGGTGAGGTTACCGCAGGATTAACTGGATATGCACAGCATATAACTTTGAATCCAGTCAAGGCTTTTCTAGGCGCTATTACAGGTGATTACGAAAAACTAGTTGAAAGATACGAATTTCCGTTTGGGCCGAGAATCAACATCTTTACTTTTGGCGGTAGCAGTGGAACAGAAAATGCTTCGCAGTTTAAGCCTAATCTAGCTACTTACGATTCGACATCTCGTGAACTGCGTCTCAATATGGGAGCAGAAAGTGATCGCGCGAAACGCAATGTAAATAAGGATGCAATTGATGAAGAGTTCACCGTCAATCCGAATTTGAGCGTATCTGCCTTCGGTCAACAAGATTCTCACAGCAACGTTGCCAAGATCGTCGCGTTTGCCGACACAGGTAATGACAAAATCATTGTTTCTGCTAATGTATCAGCCGAGTTACATGGTGGGATTGGCAACGACTATCTCAGTGGTGGCGATCAAGGTGATTTTCTTTACGGAGATAGTAATGATGACAAGCTGCTGGGAAATAAAGGCAGTGACGAACTTCGTGGCGGTGACAATGCAGATGAGCTTTACGGAGGTGATGGCGTTGATAAACTCTGGGGTGACAATGGTAACGATGTTCTGAACGGTGGTAATCAAGGCGACTTTCTCTATGGTGGAGAAGGTCGAGATATTTTGTATGGTGGTGACGCGGGAGAAGCCAGCAAAGATGGTGACGATTTTCTTGATGGTGGTGCAGGTAATGATCTACTAATTGGTGAAGCTGGAAGCGACACTATCGACGGCGGTAGTGATATTGATGTAGTGGCTTATCTCAACTCTCCCAAAGGAGTAGTGGTTAATATTGATGTAACCACTGGATATAGTCACCAGAGTTACTTCTTAGATTTAGAACCCTCATTTTCAATCGCAGCCGGAAAAGCGCAAGATGGTTACGGGACAATCGATACATTGTTGAATCTGGAAGGAATTCTTGGTTCTACCTTCAATGACATTCTGATCGGCAACAGCCAAAACAATGCTATTGCAGGATTGGCTGGCAATGACCTCCTCATCGGTAACGGCGGTGACGACACTCTGGATGGTGGCGATGGCATTGATACGGTCAGCTACCGTCGCTCATCTAATAGCTCCAACATTGGTGTATCGGTTGACCTTTCTCAAGGGACAGGATTTGATGGCATTGACGGACTTGATACGCTAAGAAACATTGAAAACATCATTGGTTCTCAGTTCGCTGATCGCCTCACCGGAGATAGCCAAGCCAACACGATCCTGGGTGGCAGTGGCAATGACATCATTGATGGGAAAGAGGGAAGTGACCGCCTCTTTGGGGAAAGCGGCAACGACGAAATCCACGGTGGCAGCGGCGACGACTACCTAGTTGGCGGCACTGGTTCCGGTTGGCCCTCCGATATTCTCGATGGCGGCAGTGGTAACGACACCGCTTCCTACATCACGGCCACTTCTGGTGTTGCGGCTAGCCTCATGGCTAAAAACGGCTGGATCGGCGATGCCACAGGCGACACATTCATCTCGATTGAAAACCTTGAAGGTTCTAACTACGACGACTTCCTGATTGGCGACGAAGGCAACAACGTTCTCACAGGCTTAGATGGCAACGATACCCTGCAAGGCGAAGATGGCAACGACCAACTCTTTGGCGGCATCGGTAAAGACATTTTACGTGGCGGACAGGGTGATGACTATCTGTACGGTGGCGACCACGACGATACCTTGGAAGGCGGCGAGGGCAACGACTACCTCGACGGCGGGATTGGAGACAACATTCTCAACGCAGGCGAGGGCAACAACTCTATCTTTGCGGCCAACGGCAACAACACAGTCTACGCGGGGTCGGGCACTGATTTCATCACCCTAGGCCATGGTAACAACGCCGTCTATGCCGGAGAAGGTAGGAGTTCC
Source organism: Phormidium sp. FACHB-1136 (assembly GCF_014697375.1). Lineage (GTDB taxonomy): Bacteria > Cyanobacteriota > Cyanobacteriia > Phormidesmidales > Phormidesmidaceae > Nodosilinea. The sequence continues at coordinate 23,155 of NZ_JACJRS010000022.1, read as the reverse complement.
ATTAGTCTAGGTAATGGAAATAATAAGGTGTATGGTGGCGCAAACGTTGACATCATCTTCGTCGGCAACGGCAATAATGAAATCTATGCCAGCGAAGGCGAAAACACCATTACCGCTGGCTCTGGCGACGACCTTATCTATGGCGGCTCTGTCGCAGACATCATTTACGCAGGTGCCGGAAGTAACCGCATCTTTGCTAGCGAAGGCAAAAATATTGTTGTCACCCAAGATGGTAACGATACTGTGTATGCAGGATCGGGACGCGACTTTATCTCAACTGGCGGTGGCGATGACCTCATCTACGCCAGCGAAGGTGACAACTTAATCCATGGAGGAACAGGCAACAACACCATTTACAGTGGCAGTGGCCGAGACCTCTTCATTCTTAACACTGGAGATGGATTTGATAGGATCAAGAACTTTGAAGTTGGTAAAGACAAACTCGGACTAGTTGAAGGACTGCAAATCGATCAACTGACTATTTCTCAAGTCTATAGTGGCAGCACCTTCTTCACCCAAATCAGCCTTGCTGGATCTGATGACATTCTTGCAAGACTTGATTGGACACAGGCAAATCAATTAACTGGAAACTCCTTCATGTCCAATCTACCTTCATCCACTAGTTCTCTTCTCGCTATGTTTGGCTAAGAGCTTGATTAGGTTGATTTTTAGCAAGCCTGGATGATCACTCAAGACGAGGAAGTGATAATCCAGGTCTTACTGCCTAAACGGTACTATTGGTGGAGTATGCCTTGAGTCGTGTTCCCCTACCAACGGCCTAACCATGCCCACCCTCACCTTTGCTTGGCTCCCTCGCCTCAGTGCTTTGGCCCTTAGTGTAGGGCTAATCGCTGGGTGCGAAACCTATCCCGCCACGGGCAACACCATCACCACGGGCACCTACGAAGCCATGGCCACCGTCACCTATACCTGGCAGGTGGAATATGCCCGCAGCTTTGACCAACAGCGCACCATTCGCCGAGAAACCTTTGAATCTACCAGTTTGGTCAATCGCAATGGGGTGCGCCCTGAAGGCGCGGTGACTGGCCCCGATGATGAGGGTCTGTGGTGGCCTGCCCTGCCGCCCCGTCCCACCGCCGATGAGCTAGAGGATCGTAAACAGGAATCTATGGAACGACGCACCGATCCCCTACTGCAAAAGGACGTGGATTACGCCATCACCTTTGACTACGATGGCCAGCGCCGCACCCTACCCACCAGCCGCAGCGTCTACCGCGAGGCCAGTCGTGCCTATGCCGACCAGCAGGCCCTCGAACTCACCTTTGGCCCAGCGGAACAAAGCATTGGAGCGGCCCGTCGCATCGCCAGCTTTGATCGCTAGGAAGTCTGGTAGACATTCGCTAGGAAGTTCGGCAGAAATGCGTAGCACAACCAACGTAGCCGTCTCCATGACAAGCCGGAGGGTTGTCCTCCATTCTGCCTGACCTACCGGAAGGCGGGGGAGGCCATCCAGAAGCTAATCAGGAACCCGGCAATGGTGGAAAAGGTGACCGAGCCGCCGCCCATTTCGTAGGCTTCGGGCATCATGGTGCTGGCGACCATGGCGAGGATGGCACCGCCAGCGGTGGCCTGGGCCACATCCACCATCCAGGGGGAGATCACACCCACCATCAGGCTACCCAGGAGGGCCATGAGGCCACTGAGCAATACGGCCCCAGCCCACAGGCCAAGGATGCGTTTGGAGGAGGTGCCCGCGTGCTTCATGCCCAGGGAACTGGACATGGCTTCGGGGATGTTGGAAATAAACACCGCCAGCAAAAAAGACCCGCCCACGTGCCCCATCCCAGCATTAAAACCAATTACCAGGGCTTCGGGGATATTGTCGATCAGGGTGCCTACCAGAATGGCCAGGGGGGCCGAGCTTTGGGCCAGTTCCTTAAACTGCTGCTCGGAGATGGGGATATCCACCTCCACACTGTCTAGCACTCGCTGCCGCCAGTGGTCGTCCTCAGCGGGCTTGAAGCGGGCAGTGGATTGGGTAGTTTCTCGCAGCCGTCGGGCCAAAATCCGGCTGAGGCCGCTGGCCATTTGGGGGGAATGGGTGAGCATGGCGTCAAAATCTACCTTGCCCAGTTCGTACAGTTCCATAGGTGTCTTGGCGATCACCGTGGCCGATCGTTCCTCCCCGGTCAGCAGGGCCATTTCCCCGAACATTTCCCCCGCCCCCAGCTCCGCCATCAGTTTGGAGCCTTTGTAAATTTCGGCATCGCCATCCACAATCAAAAACATGGCATTGCCCGGTGCCCCCTCCCGGCAAAGAATTGTCCCTGGCTCCACGAAAAGGGGCTTGAGCAGCGGGATAATCGCCTGCATTTCCGAGGGGGAAAGGCTGTGGAGCATCTCGATGTGCTCCACCCGGTCTAGCACCTCGGAGGCTTCCTCCTGGCGATGGTGATACAAAAAGCGGCGAGAAGAGGAGGGGTGCCGGATAAATCCGCCCTGGTTGTCGATGTAGTTGACAATCACTGTGAACAGGGTGCCCCCCAGGGCAAAGCCCGCCACGAGGGGCCAAAAGCCGCTGCTTTGAAAAACAGGCAGGGTGATATCAAAGGCAATGGCGGAGATAAGGGTACCGCTGCCAAAGGCCATAATTGCTGCGGTAAAGGCTCGTCCGGGCTGCCAGCCAATGCCCAAAATGGCCCCCACCAAAAGGCTAGAGGCAGCAAGTAACCCTTGGGTCAGGGCAGTTAAGGGAGCACTCATTGGCGAGATTCACAGGGCTGTATCAAGATTACTCCAGAACGCCCCGCTTCCTGGCACACTAGAGCCTAGGATTTTATTGGTTTTTTAACTTGCCATGAATCGTTTATCCCAACGATTGCCCCGTCCAAACCTGCGCCCGAACGCCAACATCCTGTCCGGTCGTCGTCGCCGGAGTTCGGGGGCAGGGTTTGTGCTGATCTGTGCGTTGATCTACGGTCTGGCGGGCTTTTTGGTAACGGCCCTGCCCCCAGCACCCTGGCTGTGGCCCCTGGTTGTGGTCGCCCTAGGGTTGCACCTATGGGCGATTTCCCTAGTGGCAGCAGGGGATCGGGGTTGGTCGGCCCGCCTGGGGTCAGGCATCCTCCAACTGCTTGCCGCCCTGGGGCTTGTCCTGCCCCTAGCCGTGGCCATGAACTACCTCGGCAGCGACCAGATCGATGACATCACCATCCCCAGCACCCTGGGTCAGGTGATTCTCTGTAGCTTAGGGGCGGTGGCGGTGGCCCTGGCTTGTCGGTGGGCCACAACCCGACTCGGCGATCACCTGATCCGCCGTTTGTCCCTCCGTCAGATGCGCAGCGTGTTGGCTCTGGTGGGGATGATGGGCCTCACCCTGGGCGGTGCGGCTGGCATGTTGATGCCCTAGGATTAGCGGAAGCTATCGGGGTTGAGGGGGCGTCCACCCGCTGGCTGCGGAGACACGGATCCTCCCCCCGTCAGCCTTGCCCCAGTGCCACCATCGGAGGGGGCGAGGAAGGGCCGTAGGTAAATGCCACCGCCGCTCACCGTGGATCCCGAACTGCCCGATGGCTGACCCAGAATAGTGCCAATCTGGTCGAGAATATTGTTGCGGTTACCGTCTACCAGGGTGTTGACGCCCTCGGTGGTGCGGCCCTGGTCAGCGCTGGCGAGGTTGCCAAACACTTGGTCTCGGGTGAGGACAGGATCCTGCCCAGGCGGCACCGTGAAGACAATGCGGCAACCGGGCACCGATTCGGTGGTGACGCAGACGGTGTTGTAACCGTTTTCCAGACCCGTATCCAGGGTGAGCAGCCCATCGGGCCGATAGGACTCTAGGCGGGCGCTAATGGCTTCGCAGCGGCGCTGGGCAGGCCATGCGGTGCCCATGTCTTGGGGCACCGCCCAGGGATACCTCTGTCCGGGCTGGTTGTTGGGGGCATACATGACCGTGGGACGGCCATTATGCATTTGACAGGCAAAGAAGGACGCCGCCGTTTCCTCTGTGGCCGGGGGATCGCCCTCTGCTGTGGGTTCAGGGGCAGGGATGGCGGGTTCATCGGCCTGGGCCAAGGGAGCGAGGCTACTTCCGGTGGCTAGGGTAAGCATCGCGACGCTAGCGCCAACGGTAAGGCGTTTTGACCAAGGGTGTGTGAGGATGGCCATGGGGTTTACTCTCCTGTAAAGGGCTACGACAAATCTCGATGACGGCAAATATCCGGCTAATGGCAAATACATCCTTTTTCTAGAACACCCAGATTGATAGCCCAAGGTGTCATTGTGTTAGAGAACTTGACATACTGGCTCTCCCCGCGATAGCTGGGAACCTACGATAGCTAGCAACGGTTTGATGCGGTTGGGGCAAAGCCGTGGTTCGGCCCCATCTCGCTAAGTCCAGATGCCCCAGTTCCAAAGACCCAGTTCTAAAAGATGGTCTACTGTGATGGAAGACAGTCGTGATCATTGTGGCGTTCCGATGAAAGGTTGTCTGTATCCCTTATCGGCCTTTGTGGCGGCGGTTCCGGCCCAGCCCGATGTCTGGGATTACCGCTACGAAGGCCGCTGTCCTCGTACGGGATATGACTACCATCTCCCCCGCACAACCCTGGCCAAAGTCGCCGCCCAGGGGTTAATGGATGCCCTCGCCACCGACCCCCAAGCCTTGGGTGAAGGCAAAATGTACGGCGTACTGTTGGTGAAAAGTCCTGGCCTGAGTGCCCCTGAATGGGATAGCCCTCACCCTAAATCCCTCTCTCACGGGGAGAGAGACTTTGAAGAAGATCGCTTCCGGTCCCCCTCTCCCCGTGGGAGAGGGGCTGGGGGTGAGGGCCAGCTTGAACGTCAAATCGGCGTCCTAAAAGCCTTCTCTGGATTGTGGCGGGGGCAGGCCCATCGTCCGGGGTGGGTGCCGCCGATTCCGGGTCGAGAGCAAGTCGCCCTTCAAGAAGCCCAAACCCTCGACCAGTTGCACCGCATCAAAACCCGTCTACATACCCTGCAAACCCTACCAGAGCGGGAGACCTACGCTCGTCTAGGCGCGAACTTTGACCAACAGCGTCAAGCGTTGAACCAACGCCATCAGCAACGGCGGGAAGATCGGGCACAGCAACGACAGCACCTGATGGCCACCCTCAGCGGTGAGGCATTAGCGACGGCCCTAGCGGATTTGGATCAAGCCAGTCGGGGCGACAAGGCCGAAAAGCGCGACTTCAAGCGAAACCGGGCCGCAGCGTTGGATGCCCTCGCCGCAACAATTCAGGCAGCGGATGCTGAAAGGCAAACTCTAAAATGGCAGCGACGGGCCTTGTCTCAAAAACTTCAGGCGGATATGCACGCGGCCTATCGGCTTACCAACTTTGCCGGAGATTCTCTCACCCTGGCAGACATTCAAGCCCTAGAACAGCCCAGCGGCCTACCCACAGGCACGGGGGATTGCTGCGCCCCCAAACTCTTGCACTATGCGGCTCAGCACGGCTTACAACCCCTGGCCCTGGCAGAATTTTGGTGGGGGCCACCGTTGGGAGATCGGCAATCTGGCCACTTTTATGGAGCCTGCGAGGAACGCTGTCAGCCGATTTTGGGGTTTCTGCTGGCGGGGCTGTCGGCGGGTTCTGTGGCTAGATCTGTTTCTGGATGCGCCCCGACCTCTATTCCGGTCCCTGTGAATTGGGATGTCCCGATTGTTTATCGAGACAACTGGCTAGTGGTGGTGGATAAGCCCGCTGGGCTGCTGTCGGTGCCCGGTCGCTACGGGGATCGGCAAGATAGTGTGTTGTCTCGGCTGCGGTTGGCCTTGCCAGATGGGGACAACCTCCAGCCCGTACACCGTTTGGATCAGGCCACCTCTGGAATTCTCGTGTTGGCCCGCACCGCCGATAGTCACCGCTACCTCAGCCAGCAGTTTGCCCAGCGTCAGGTCAAAAAAGTCTATGAAGCGCTGCTAGAAGGACGCCTCACCCAGACGAGCGGCTGGATTGGCCTCCCCCTTAGCCCCGACCCCCACAACTCACCTCGGCAGCGGGTGGATTGGCACCAGGGCAAGCCTAGCCAAACCTACTTTGACATGCTGGCTCAAGGCGATGACCTTACCCGTGTTGAGTTCATTCCCCACACCGGACGCACCCATCAACTGCGGGTTCATGCCGCCCATCCCCAGGGGCTCAATGCGCCGATTCGAGGAGATGCCCTTTATGGCCAAGGCCAATACTCCGAGGAGGCCGAGTCCCAACGGCTCCATCTCCATGCCAAAGCCCTGACGATCCTCCATCCTCACCACAAAACCTCCCTGACCTTCACCGCCCCAGTGCCCTTTTGAGACCCAGTGCCCTTTTGAGAAAGGAGTCGTAGAAAAGACCCAGCGCCCCACCTCACAACCCTTTGCGTTCCCCAACGGGATCGCCATCCCCGATGGCGATGGGGGCGGCGGTGACCGGGCGGCGTTTGCTTTTCCAGGTGGCAAAGGCGAGGCCCGTGGCAAACATCAGCAAACTATAGATGGCGGCAGGGATGGCCATGCTGGGCTGATTCAGAAACAGGGGCGAACTGGCCAGAGCGATGGCTAGGGTGCCGTTCTGCAACCCCACTTCGACGGTGATAGCCGTACCGCTGGCCTCATCCAAACCAGCCGCACGGGACAGCCCATAGCCCAGCCCCATGGCCGCTAGGTTGAGCAATAGCATGACGCCCCCCACCTGCACGAAGAAATTCAGGAGGTTAGCCCGTTGTTGAATCAGCAGTCCGGCAATGATCACCCCTAGCAAAAACAGCGATAGCCATTTAACGCCCCGCTCAATCTGGGCCGCTGTGTGGGGGCGATAGTGGTTGACCACCATCCCCAACCCCACCGGAATGATGGTGATGACGGCAATTTGGAGAACGGTGGCAACCAAGGGCAGTTGCAGCGCGGTGGTTGATCCTAAAAAGCGCCCCATCGCCAGATTGACCACCAGGGGAATGGTAAACACCGTGATCACGCTGCTGAGGGCGGTGAGGGAGATGGAAAGGGCCACATTCCCCCGTGCTAGGTAGGTGATGACATTCGAGGTTGGCCCCCCTGGGCAGGCCGTCAGCAGCACCAGACCCACCGCGAGTTCCGGCTGGAGGGGCATCACCGAGGCCAGCAGAAAGCCCAGCAGGGGCAGCATCACCAACTGAGCCACCGATCCAACGATGACGGGCTTGGGATAGACCACCACCCGCCTAAAATCTGAACCCCGCAGCCCCAGCCCCATACCCAGCATGACCGCAAATAGGGCCAGGGGCAAAAAAACGGTCGTTAACGCACTGGATTCCATGATTCTTCCCTACCGTGATTGCAGGCAGTGTAGCGGTTCCCCTAGCGGGCCGCAGCGGTTTTAGTGCCAAAAAAATCAATCCGGTAGTCGGTGATGGAAACCCCCGTTTGGGCCTCAATGTGCTGGATCAGTTCCGCTGGCAGCACCACGTTGACATCAATAATCTCTTCGGTATCCAGGCAGTTGACATGGCTATGGGAACGGCTGCTGTGGCCATAGAGCCGCCCATCGGCCCGCTCCACACATTCAATAATGCCCTGCTCCGAGAGGGCATCGAGGTTTTGGTAGACCGAGGTATGGCCAATCTCGCGCCCCTGCTGGTTCAGGCGATGGTAGATTTCGCGGGCCGACAAATGCCCCTGCTGCTGCCAAAGGAGTTCCAAAATGTAGCGCCGCTGACGGCTCAGCCGCATTCCCAAGGCCTGACACCGATCTAGGGCATCCTCCAGGGAAGTGATGGGCAGGGGAGAAGGGACGGGCGCATCCATGGCAAAGGGCATAAATCGTACTCAGTACCACTTTACCAAAACTCTCAGCGGCAGAGTCTTCCCCTGGCCTAGCCACATGGTTCGGCCTTGTGTTAGTGGGTCAACGCGGCGGGAGATTCTGGCTCAGCCCGGTTCTCCCCATCACCCGCTGGGGTTGGGGCTTCTGGGTCAGATTTTGGTGGGTCAGGTAGCTCTGAGTTAGAAGATTCCGCATCAGACGGTTCTGGGTCAGAAGCCCATGCATCAGACGGTTTTGAATCAGGAGATTCTGCGGCAGGCCGTTCTGCATTAGATGGCCCTGTATCAGATCGCCCTGCGCTAGGAGATTCTGCCTCAGACAGTTCTGTGTCAGGTGGTTCTGTGCCAGGTTGCTCTGGATTAGGCGATTCTGGGTTAGGCGATTCTGGGTTAGGCAATTCTGGAACCGTCAACTCCGAATTAATGGGTGCTGGATCGGTTCGGTTTGCCTCGGCGGCTTCTGCGACGACTGGGGTTAGGGTAGCAGCCACAGCATTCAAGGGCTGTTCCTCATCCAGGGAGAATCTCACCGGGAGGGTATCGGGCGCGGGCTCCGGTTCTGGCAGCGGTTCTGGCGGTGGGGCAGCGGCTAGCACGTCAGGGGGGGCAATGGTGACCAGGGTGGGGCTAAGGTGGAAGGTCGGATGTTCCTGGCGATAGGCTTCTAGGGCGCGGGCAATGGCATCGGTGCGGCGGCGTTGGTCGCGGGTGATGCTGGCTTCGGTGTTGCCCAAGCCGGGGGCATTCCAGCGGCCCGTGTTGGGGTTAATGTACGACCGGGTGCGGGCCACGACGATGGCCTCCGTGCCCTCCAAACCCCAGGTTTTCACCTCCGCCAGCCGTTCGATGTAGCCCACCCGCCCAATGGCCGCCAAGGGCGACTGGTTGGCGAGGTCAATACCGTTGAGGGTTTCCTCCAGGGTTAGGGTCATGCCTCGGTTCAAGGCCCGCCGTTCTAGCACCTCCGTTTGGGATTGCAGCCGTTGTAGCTGCTTGCGATCCGCCTCCTCTGCCGAGGCCGCGCCATGCTGGTAGGAGAAGGTGCCCAGGTTCCAGGCCCGGTTGCCGGGATCGGTGTGGCCGTAGTAGGCGGTGGTAATGTCACCCTTGGCGGTGCGAGTTCCCTCGGCACTGCCCACAGTACGGGCCACCAACGACTGACTACCGCCCTCAAACAGGGTAGACAGCACCGGGGCTGGAGGGGCCGTCGCAGGAGGGGGGGCCACCTCGGATCGAGCGACCGTGGCTACGGTATCAGCGGTGGAATCTAACCTAAAGCTGACAATCACGTCGTCGGTCTTGGGTTCTGGCTCAGGGGAGATAGCCGCCACGGGATCCGGCGGCGGCGCATCGGGCGCTGGGGCCGCAACAACCGCCGGATCGGGGGGTAGCCGGGGAGGCACCGGAGGCAGCACATCGGCGGCACGATGGCCCTGATCCAGCGCTACGGCCACCGCCTGTCGGTTCACACCAGCGGGCAGTTGGCTGGGGGAATGAAACCGCATGGGCGGACGGGTGCCATGGGCCGGAATGGGCAGGGGGCGATGCTCTGGGGCAACGGGGGGAAGGGTAGTCTCTAGGGCGGGTTCGGGCGGCGGCGGCGGTTTGGGCAAGGCCGGAGGATCAAAGCTGAGGATAAAGTCCTCCGCTTGGGCTGGGGCCAGACCAACCCAAAACACCAAAGCACCCGTAGCGAGTAGAAATAGAAGCAGTTTCATGCTGGAGGGATGGGAATTTGGCAATCTGTAGGGTGAGCAACGCCCACCACCGGAACACGCTTTGCAGCCGTTACCCTAATTCACCTTGAACCGATACCCAGCATACTCATCCCCTTCGTAAAGGAGGATCAGTTGAGTGGTGGGGTCAAAGGCTAGGGGGTAGATCTCACGCTCAGACTTCACTCCGGCCCGCACCTCCATGGAAGCCAAACGGCAGTAGGGTTCAGACACAACCTTGCGCACGTTTTCCTTCGTGTCGCGCTCTGGGATGGTCAGCAACTTGGCCAGTTGGTCGCGGCTGAGGCGGGCATCGCTACGAATGATGGCTTCGCAGGTTTCCGTGGAAGCAGCGGTGGAGGTCGAACGGCTGGGAATGAGGGATTGGCCCTGACCCAGCACAACGACGGCTAACAGCAGCGCACCTCCGGCCATGAGGGGCTTTATCAAGGGTGCCGTGGGGGAATCGAGGGGGGGACGAGTGGACAGCATGGGGGGTTCCTTAAGGTCTAAAATCTCTAAACGCTTTAGCGAAATCTCTAGTGCCCCTGGCGTGAGGGCAGGGTATGAGGGCAGGACGCTGTAAACACTTGGTCAGGGAGTAGCTCCGGGAAGCTGCCTTAGATCAGATAGCCTCCAATGAACAGCCCACCCAGGGCTAGGCCCACACGGCTGATCAGGTTGATATCCGGCGAGGGCGGCAGAATGGCCCGGTATAACGTCAGGGCAAGACTGGCGAGACAGGCCACCACCGCCACCAGGCCCAGGCTCGGCACTACCATGAGCAACCCTTGAAGGGTCAAGCGGCCGACCACCCCGGCCCCGGCCCAAAGCATGGCTTCGGAGGTGGAGGGGGCTGGATAGGGTTCCAGTGCGGAGCCCTGGCCTAGGGAAGGTCGGCTAACCCAGAAGGGAATGGCCGAGACCAGCCTATGCCCTAGGCGATGCAGAGCGGGCCACAGCCTAGGCGACGGGTTGGATGCTCGACGGCGACCCTGGGGGGCACCGTAGGTATGGCGCAGGTGATCGGCCAGGGCGTGGGCCGCTTGGGCCGGATGGGGATCCACCGGGCGATAGCTCAGCACCACCCGTCCGGTCTCGTCTAGGCTGGCCCAGGCGGTCACGGCTTGGTCGAAACGGATGGCAGGTGGGTGAGGATAGGCGGCAGTGGGGTCGGCGGCTAGGGCATCGGATTGCTGCTGAACCCACTGCATTTCGGCAATGGCCTGCTCCTGCTCTAGGGAGAGATCGTTAATGCGTTGGGCCATCATCGCCATTCGTCGTCGATAGGCGGCTGGGGTCATCCGGCGATCCGGGACCGAGGCCCGCGTTCGTGGTTGGCCCGCCATAGGTTGGCCCGTCATGGGATTGGGGACACTTCCCGCTTGCCGAGATCGTCGCTGTAGCATATCTACCGTTTCTGCGGCTCGCACGGCGGTACTGTGTACCCTAACCCCATGGGGCGTTGGCCAATCAATCGGAACCTGAGCGGGCAGATTTTCCATCTCCCCCCGCTGGCGCAGGAGCTTGGCTTGGATGGCCTGAAAGGCTTGGGCGTCCATGGCAGCAAATAGAACAAGAGAACTATATACAAATGTACTATAAATTTTGCCGATGACAACCCCTAGCAGCGGTAGTCAAGAAAAGATCTATAAAATCAATCTGTCCAGCGACCTCAAAATCAGGCGTAAATGCCAAGTAGTGGTCAGCCGTAGTCAGCCCCACTTGCCCAGCGTTCATGAGCACCCTCCATCATGGTTAAAGTCCCGTTTCCCCAAGCCTGGGATGGCCATCGTAATGGCCACCGCCTTCCTGTCTCCCAGCCCCCCCAACCCTGGCTAGCGACCGAACCCACCACAGGGGTGCGGCAGCGATCCTGGCTGTATCACTCGGTCATGGCCTGTTTTTTGGGAGGGCAGGTGCTGATGCGCATTTTGCAGGGGCGGGTGGATCGCCAGAGCACCCTGGCCCAGATGGCGCTGGTTGGTCCCGGCACCCTCATGCCCGTGCTAATGATTAATCTCTTTGCAGGCATGATCTTTACCATTCAAACTGCCCGCGAACTGGATCGCTTTGGGGCGACCTTTGCCCTGGGGGGTGCCTTTGCCCTGGCCTTTTGTCGAGAACTGGCCCCCCTACTAACGGCAGCGGTGCTGGCGGGGCAGGTGGGTACGGCCTTTGCCGCCGAAATTGGCTGTATGAAAGTCACAGACCAGATTGACGCCCTCAAAATGCTGCAAACTTGCCCCATCAACTACCTCGTGGTGCCTAGGGTGGTGGCTTGCTGCATCATGCTGCCCGCCCTTACGGTGCTGGGCATGGTGTTGGGCATTTTGGCTGGGGCAGCCATTGCCGATCATCTCTATCAGGTGCCCGCCCAACAGTTCCTAGAATCCGTGCGATCCTTGCTGATGCTGGAGGATTTGATCGCGGTGTTAGTGAAGTCGGTTCTGTTTGGGGCCATGGTGGGTTTGGTGGGCTGCACCTGGGGGCTTACCACAACCTGTAGTCAGTCCGTGGGCCGATCCGCCACCGCCGCCGTCGTGACCACCTGGGTGGGGCTGTTTATGGTGGATTTTTTCCTGTCGCTGCTGCTCTTTGAGGGGGCAGGCGTGGCCCTCCATTAACCCCCCCACCGGGATGATCGCAGACCGGGGCTTGCCGTCAAAGATGTTACCAGTAGCAGACTAAAAAGATGTCTTGCCCCCAGAAAGTGTATTAAGATCAGCCTTAACCTCGTGTGTTTTGCAAAACTTTACAATTTTAGACCCCATGCGCAACCCTACTACTCAAAAGCTTCTTTCTGCCCTGCTGAGCTTAGCGGGTCTGGGAACGTTCGCCGCTGCTCCGGCCCTAGCAGAGGAACTGCGCTTCACCTCAGCCGGGGCTAATGCCGGATCGGTAGAACTGGCCGATATGCACATGACACCAACGGGCGACGCAATGGGCAACACCATTGTGGATGTGGCCGCTGGGAATGATGCTTTTAGCACCCTGGTCACCGCCGTAGAAGCCGCCGACTTGGTGGAGGCGCTGTCTGGGGAAGGCCCATTCACTGTTTTTGCCCCCACGAACGATGCCTTTGCCGCCCTGCCAACCGATGTGCTAGAAGCTCTACTGCTTCCCGAAAACCAAGACCTGCTGACAGAGGTGCTCGCCTACCACGTCGTTCCCGATACCGTAACTTCCTCCGGCCTGCGTAGTCCTCGCGATCTGGAAACGCTAAACGGGCCTGTGCGTGTACGGTCTCGCCAGGACGAAATCATCGTTAACGATGCCAACGTGATTCTGGCCGATGTCGAGGCTAGCAATGGAGTTATTCACGCCATCGATGCGGTGCTCATCCCCGATGGACTGGTGGAAACCCTGACCGCCCGTATGGCGGAAGCCGAAGTTGTTGAGGAAGTCGTTCCCCCCACCACGACCACGACCACCACGACCACGACCACGACTACGGCTCCCACCACGACCACGGCTCCCACCACGACCACGACGAGCACTACTCCAGTCCAGCCTGTGCAAGGTCTCTGGTAAAAGTCGCTGGTCATTGCTTAGCGATAACCGATGTATCCGTTCCCTAGCCCGTTCTGGGCTAGGGCAGCATGAATAGACCAATCTTTGGTATGCCCTCCACCCCTTCGTATATCCCTAGTAGCCACCCAAAGGACCCTAGCGGGGATGACCCACAGGATAGCCCCTTCCCTCCAGACCATTGCTGTAAAAACCCCAGGTTCACGGGCAATCTGGCCCTGGAGTTGGGTGTTTAGCTTAGCGGTGGCCGCGTTAGGCATTGCCCCCGGAGCGACCCTCGCGTCCCCATCGGCGCTGCCCTTGGCGGTGTCTCCAGATCCGGTTGCTCCTGCCCTATCGGGGCCACCGCTCGGCCTACCAGAGGACTACCTTCCCGACGCCCCCAAGCCGCTTGCTACCCACGTTGTCCTGCGCCTGGGGGAAAAGCGGGTGTATGTGTATGGCGGCGAAACCGTCCTAGACAGCTACCCTGTCGCCATTGGTGCCCCGGCCACCCCCACCCCCACTGGGGAGTACCAAATTTTTCAGATGATTGTCGATCCCGTGTGGCAAAGCCCCTGGACAGGGGAAATCCACGAACCCGGCCCCAATAGCGCCCTGGGCCTACGCTGGATTGGTTTTTTGACCCTAGACAACGGCATTATTGGCTTCCACGGTACGCCGACGGTGTCCTCCATTGGGCAGGCCGCTTCCAACGGGTGTGTGCGGCTGCGCAATGAGGACGTGGTGGCCCTCTTTAATCACGTTCAGATGGGGATGAGGGTGGTAGTAACGCCCTAGCGTCCCTGGCGGCTTCAGGGCATAATAGCCCCACTACATTGACAGGAGGCGCTGGCCATGGAGACTCGCCTGTTGGGCACTACGACGATTGCCATTAGCCCGATCATTCTGGGCACCTGGCAAGCGGGAAAAAAGGGCTGGGTAAATATCGACGATCAAACCATCATCCACGCCATGCAGGCGGCCCTAGAGGCAGGTATCACTACCTTTGACACCGCTGAGATTTACGGCGATGGCTACTCCGAGGAATTGGTGGGACAGGCTCTCGCAGATCGGCGGGATCGAGTGGTGTTGGCAACTAAGGTGTTTCCTACCCACCTGCGCTTTCACCAGGTGATTGAAGCCTGCGAGCAATCCCTCCGGCGGCTGCAAACGGAGGTGATTGATCTCTACCAAATCCACTGGCCCTCTGGTTCCTTTGGTAGTGAGGAGGTGCCCATTGGCGAAACCATGGCGGCGATGAACCATCTCAAGGAACAGGGCAAAATCCGAGCCATTGGCGTATCTAATTTTTCTCGGCAGCAGATCGAGGAGGCCGCCCAGCATGGCCGCATCGATAGCCTTCAGCCGCCCTATTCCCTCTTTTGGCGCGGGGTCGAAACCGATCAGTTGCCCTACTGCATTGAACACAAGCTGACGGTGATGGCCTATTCTTCCCTGGCCCAGGGGTTGCTAACCGGGAAGTTTGACGCCGCCCACCGCTTCCCCGAAGACGATATTCGCAGCAAAAACAAGCTGTTTCGCCCGCCCCTCTACGACACCGCCCTCGCCGCCCTGGCCGAACTGCACCCCATCGCCCATCGCCACCGCGCCACCATTGGTAACCTAGCTTTGGCTTGGCTGTTGGCCCAGCCCCAAACCACCGTCATCGTGGGGGCGTAACGCGGTTCAGGCCCAGGAAAACGCGAAAGCCGCTGATATCCATCTATCGGCCCAAGATCTGGCCGACATCGATGCCATTAGCCGCACCGTCACGGACTACGTTGATCCTGACCCGGTGATGTGGACGTTTGGCGGTTAGCCCCCTAACCTGGACGCGGCAACCCTACTGGCATTCCAGCGAATCAAAGACTTGATCGACATTGGCAGCGGCACTGTCGCCATGGGCCAAAATCCAAACAAACTGGGTGCGGCGGTTGTAGTCTACGGTTGCCATGAGGCTGGTTACTGCGTAGATGGCTTGATCCGCCTGGTATTCGCCCGTCTGCACTATCGCGGCAACAGTCGTGTCGCAGAGGGGACGTTCCTCGATGGTGGGCAAGGAAAACTGATAGGTCTCATCGCCCACCATGCCCTCCTGAAAAGACTCGATGAAACTGGACTGATCCGCCGAACTTTGCAGATAGCTGGGTAATCGCCCCATGGTTAGCAACACCGAGGGCGGCGTATCGGTGCTGGTCACTTGAATAATCTGCATCCCAAACATCGTCATGTCCATCACGCCTTCACTTTCCCCAGGGATGGTGAAGGTAAACGGAGCCTGATCGGTCTTCACCCCGTCGGGGCCAACCGCGAACTGTACGGTGCGGCCAATCAGCAACACGAGGGCCACTAGGGCAGCGGTAGACAGCACGAGGCAACCGCCACAACCCAGGGCTACCCAGAGCCAGGGGCCTTTTGCAGGGGTAGAGTCCGGTGGGGGCGGAGAATTGGACTGGGGGGCCATGGAGCGTTCCTCCAGGAATGGGCTATGTCCATCATACCCAAGGCGACAACGGGGCTTTCCAGATCGATTCTTGCCCTTCCTTGCCCTTCCTGTCCTTCTCCCGCTCCACAACTCACCGAAGGGTCTTCGGAAAAATCCTTGCGGCAAGGGTTGGATGAGGGGGGATAATGCCAGAGAACATGGTGTGACAGAGCGAACAGTGAAATACTTTTTTCTTTCCGATGGTTGGGTAACGGGTCGGGTTTGGGAATTTGGTGGACTGTGGAACGAGCGGGCTTGGCAGCGCAAACCTCACCTTCGTCGCCTCAATTTAGCCATTCACGAACAGGGGGAAACCCTATGGCTGTATCAAGTTGAAGAGGCGGTGTTGATGGTGGAGGTGAAGCTCGATAACGACAGTGAATCCGCCTTTAACCAGGTGGTGCTAAAACGGTTGATGACCGCTGAACAGGTGATTGAGCGCCTCTGTGCCGATCAGGCCACCTCGGCGACCGACCCCATCTAACCCCATCTAACGGGTGAGGGGGCTGAGGTTGCTCACGGCCCGTTCTAGGCGGGCTAGGGCACGGTTATACTCCAACTGGGCGCGCACTAGGTTGCCCTCGGCTTGGGTGAGTTCGCTAGTGGCGCTGAGCACGTCGGTTTGGGTGCCGACCCCAGCCTCAAAGCGCAAATTCGCCAGCCGGAGGGCTTGTTGCGCCTGGTTGACGGCAATAGTGGCCGTATTGATGTTGGCCTGATTGGCTTGCAGGGTGTAGTAAGCCTCCTCCACCTGACCCCGAATGGTGTTGCGGATATTCTCAAACTCAAATTCGTCGATGCGAATATCAAGTTCGCTCTGAGCGGCCCGCGCTTGGGTGCCGCCGCCATCGTAAAGCCGCCAAGCCAACTGCGCCCCTAGGGAAAAGCCATCATTGGTGCTGGTGGGTACGCCCTCTGGCGTAATCAGCAGGGCTTGAAAATTGTACTGGGCAAACAGCCCCACATTGGGCCGAGTGCGGGCTAATGTGACCTGACGCTGGGCTTCGTTGAATTCCCGCTCGACGAGGAACTGCTCTAGTTCGCCCCGGTTTTGGTAGGCCAGCACAATGCTTTCCTCCAGGCTCAGGGGCCAAGTGCCCTGAATCTCCACCCCTAGGGTCGTGAGGTTAATCGAGGGAGGGACGTTCAGGCGGCGGGCCAGTTGGCGCTGGGCAATGTCCCGCTGGCTCTGGGCTTGGGTAATATTTTGGCGGGCATTGGCCACCTGCACCTCGGCCCGCAGCACATCAAACCGGGTGCCCACCCCCACCTGTTCCCGCAGTTGGGTAATGCGTAGGTTGTCCTCCGCCTCTTGCAGAAAGGCTTGGTTGATGCGAATTTGCTCGCTGGCCTCTTGGACGGCGTAGTAGTCGGTGATGGTATTCAGTCGCAGTTCCACCTGGGTGCGTTCCACCTGAAGCATGGCTAACCGCACCTGTTCTTCGGCGGCCCGAATACGCGCCGCCCGTTCCCCGGACACCCCCAGGTCATAGTCGGTACGGATACCGCTATTCAGGCGGGTGGCGGTGTTGCCCAGCCCTAGGCCAAAGTTAGTTTGATCGGTCACCTCCAGGGTGGCATTGAGGTCGGCAGTGGGCAACCGGAGCGCCTGCTCGGCCCGCAGTCCCTCATAGCTACGCTCAAGCTGAAGCTGGGCGATACGCAATTCCTCGCTGTTACGGTAGGCCAGTTCAATGGCCGTTTCTAAGGAAATGGGCTGGGTACCGACAATTTCCACCTCGGCGGGCCGGGTTTGCAACTGGAGGGGGTTGGGGTGGGGGTTGAGATAGTCGAGGTCGGCTTCTGTTCGGGCCGGGAAAGCGGTGGTTCCTGAGCCAGTCGGGTCGGGAGCGACTTCGGCCTCGGTTTCAGGATCACCATCGGGGGCGACGGAACCGGGATCATCCGAAGTTGGATCAATCCCCCCTTCTTGCAGCGGTAGGGTCTCTCTTTCCTCTGATTCTGTGGGTGTTGCCGCTGCTGGATCTGAAGGACTCGGATCCTCAGTCGCAACATCCTGGGCTAGGGTGGCTGATTGCTCCTCTGGCTGGAGATCGGGAGGCTCTGGGGCAGAACTCGCTATGGAGCGATCTGCCGTTGAGGGATCTAGGGAGATAGCCTGGGCTGCAACGGGCAACGTAGGCCAGGAAAGGGCAGCCGTCCCCAAACCCAACAGGATTAAGCGACGACAATACGAGTCACGCATATACACCACAGGCCACCGCAACGACAAACTTGAACACTGCACTCGAACGAGAACCGTAGTCAGAACCCCAGGGATCTGACCCGACCCTCCAGTGTTTTAGCATATCGACACTTAGCCTGATGGGAAAGCCATTTTCCCCGTGACCTATCCTAGGGTAGAGATCCAGGGGAAATCCTCGAAACATTTGCGAACTATTCCTCGCAGATGAGTCCAAAAATCTCCCCAGGCAAACCGTATCATCCAAACCAGAAAGATGCCCCCGCGCCAACCCCTAGGATGGAGCCCAGTAGCCGATGGCAGGTTGCAGATTGGTGTAGGACGCCTTGGGCACCACGCCGCAGCAGATTTTGACGAGGGCATCGGTGTCTTCAATGGGCAAAATCGGCACCTTGAAGCGCTGCCCCACCTCCGCGACGCTCACATCGTCCAAAAAGAGGGTGTCTTCGGGTTGGCCACTGTCGCTGGACTTCAGCATCACCGTGGGCAACAGTAGGGCATCACCCAGATCCTTCCCATCCAGCCCCGCCATCAGGTCTTGCCCGGTCAACAGTCCGGTCACGGTGAGGTCGCGGCCCCAATAGTCGCTGGCTAGGGCGACAAGCTGCACGGTGAGGTCTTCCACCTGGTTGAGCCGATCCACAATGGGCTGGAAGGCGTGCTCCACGGCATTTCCTACGACCCAGGTGAGGGTGCGGGGCGGGTGAACGGCATCGGGCAGATAGTTGCTGGCGGAATCTGCAAACTGGGTGAGGAATTGCCGAATGGAGCCAACACCGTTGTCCAGTTGGGGATAGTCTTCGTAGTCGTCGGCACTGGGCACTTCCTGGTTGGCCAGCAGGTACCATTCGTCTGCCAGCCACGCAAAGCGGGTACCAAACTGGGCCAAAAATTCTGCCTGCATGGCCTCCACCTGGGCAATGGTAGCCGCAGCCTGATCGGCGGTGACGGGCGTTAGCTCATCCTGGGGCGGACGGAATCGGGTCAACCCCACGGGCACCACCGCCACGGAGGTAACGGCGGGGATATCGCCCTGGTGGAAGCGGGCCAAATCCCGCAGGGTGGTCATTAGGTGGTCGCCATCGTTAATGCCGGGACACACCACCACCTGGGCGTGAATTTGCAAACGCTGGGCTTGGAACCAGGCCAGTTGTTCCAGAATTTGGCCCGCCCGTGGGTTTTTCAGCAGCCGAGATCGCACCTCCGGCTCCGTGGCATGAACCGATACATAGAGGGGCGACAGTCGCAGTTGGGCAATGCGCTCCCACTCCTGGGGCAGCAGGTTGGTGAGGGTGAGGTAGCTGCCGTAGAGAAAGCTGAGGCGATAGTCGTCGTCCTTCAGGTAAAGGGTTTCCCGCTTGCCGGGAGGCTGTTGGTCAATAAAGCAGAAAGGACAGGCATTGTTGCATTGGATCAGCCCGTCAAATAACGCCGTTTCAAACTCTAGCCCCAGGTCGGCATCAATGTCCTTTTCAAGCTCGACGCGGTGGGTCTTGCCGTCGCGGTCGATCACCTCCAGGGTCAGTTCCTCATCGGCGCAAAGGAAGCGGTAGTCAATCAAGTCTCTAGGGTACTGGTCGTTGATGGAAACGAGAGCATCACCGGGCTCAAATCCCAACTCCTCGGCAATGGAGCCAGGGATAACGCGGGAAATGCGAGCCGGACGAATTGCGGATGCAGCCATGGCTTTAAGGAACCCCCATCAAACAGGATGAAGCAGATCGAGTACATGCCTTCCACCAGGATAAGGGCTTGGGCTTGGGGCCACCCCCTGGTCAGAACCATTTGTTACTGAGTATGCCCGCCTAGGCACCCGCTAACCTACTTTCCGGCTGCACGATGCGGCCCAGGGCGCTGAAACCTAGGCTCCTAGGCCACATCAGCCAGGTAACAATTCCTATCAGCTTGCCACGTCGCTGGCACTTGGCGGGGATGTCCCTAGCAGTTGGTGTCGCTGGAGGAAGCTTAATATCGCTGGGGATTGCTAGATGTTCTGCATCTTGCCCGTGGCGAGGGCCAGCAAAATGGCGGCACCAAAGGCGAGACGATACCACACAAACACCCAGGTGCTGTGCTGTTTGAGGAAACGCAGCAGCCAAAAAATCGCCAGGTAGGACGATACCACAGCCGCCAGCAGTCCCGCCAGCAGTGGCCCCAGACCCACGTTGCCTAGGCCGCTGTCTAGCAGTCCCTTCAGTTCCACCAGCCCCGCTAGGGTAATGGCGGGCACCCCCAGCAGGAAGGAGAACCGCGCCGCCGTCGCCCGCTCTAGGCCCATAAACAGCCCCGCCGTCAGGGTCGATCCGGATCGCGACACACCGGGGATCAACGCTAGGGCTTGGGCGAAACCCATCATTACGCCGTCCTTGAGATCCAACTGGTCAAAGGTGCGCTGCCGCTGGCCCACCATTTCCGCCGCCGCCAACAACAAGGCCATCCCAATGGACACGACGGCAATGGTGGCGCTATTTCTCAGGGGGGAATTGTCAAAGTCGGGAATGAAGACCTTAATCAACAGCCCGCCTACCACAATGGGCAGGGTGCCCACCAAAATGCCCAGGCCCAGGCGAAAATCCGGGGCGTCAAACTTGCGGTCTAGGGTGGCCCGCACGGTGCCCACGGTGACTTGGCGCAGGTCATCCCAGAAGTACCAGAGAATGGCCGCAATGCTGCCCAACTGGATCACCGCCGTGAAGGCCACCCCTGGATCGCCCCAGCCCAGCACCACCGGGATCATCTTGACGTGGGCGGTGCTGCTAATCGGCAGAAATTCCGTCAACCCCTGCACCAGACCGATCACCATGGCCTGGAAGACCGTTATCGTTTCCATCACCGCCGGGTTATCCGCCTGGGCCAGGGGCAAGCTGGGCAAAAAAGCACCCAGAACGTCTCCAGGTACCGTGCCTAGTTGAGGAATAAAGTCGGTGGCGAGGGCCATTAAGGTCATAGGAATTACTCAGGTCAATACTAATAAATTACGGGCAGCATCAATTACGGACAACACTAGGGGTGTTGTTGGGCATTGTAGGGGGAGATGGGCCGTCTTCCTCCTAGATGCCGTTTGGCGAAGCCTTAGCCTGATGACCTTACCCTAGGGCGTCTCCCGACTCAGGTTATCTATCAACCCAAACCCATATCCAGGGCAGAGGCAATGCTGAGGAAAAGCTTAAACCTTTGGAAATCTTGCCATTCTCGGGCCATCCCCCCTAGGGGCATGTTATGTTACAACTAGTTAAGTTGCCTCTAAGGTTTCCATTGAGTCTCTCCTCCGGCCTTACCCCGACCAAAAGCCTAATTCTGTGGCTCTCAGCGGCCCAGGGTTGGCTCAGTCGCTCCCACCAACAGCTACAGGTTTTTGGGGCGGCCATGGGCCTCGTAATTTTACCAGTTTTTTTTCAAGCGCCCCTAGTGCGCTACTTTCCCTGGGTTAGCCTTGCGATGACGCCCCTATGGCTGGGGTTAGGGGCCAAGCTGATGAAGCGTCCTCAATGGGAAGTATGGGGTGATTTAATCGTAGGCTTTGGCTGGATTTGGCTGACCGGAACCCTCTACTGGGGATGGTGCCGCTGGGAACCTGTGATGCACCTGCCCATTGAAGCCCTGGGAATGCCCATCGCCGTTCTGTGCCTGTACTACGGCAGCGGACGGGTGGGCAGCTACTTTTTCCTGGGTTCTCTACTCGGTACCGCTATCACCGATCTCTACATTAACTGGATGCACCTGTTCCCCGTGTGGCGGCAACTCATGGAGGTGGAACCCGATGTGGCTCCGGTGGTGCTGCGGGCGGCGGCGGTGGCCCTAGAAACCGACGTGGCGGCTTGTCGGGCGGTGGTGCTGGCCATCTTTCTGCTGGTAGCGACAGCCATTGCCCTATTTACCTCCCGACAGTTGGCCTGGTGGGCCTTTGGTGGTGCCGTTCTTAGCACGTTGATTGTGGACGGTTTGTTTTTCTTCAGCGCCATGCTGGCTTAGCGGATCCTGGCGCTACCCTACGATTCTGACCTTTGGCGACGGTGGGACAGGGTATCATAGACCCTAAACCCTTGTGTTGAGAATCATTCGCTGTCGGAGCTAGATGGGCGACTTAGTTGCACAATAGCTCTATAGCCCAGTGGCTTAGGCCATCTGTTAGGGTTAACGATGTCAACACGATAGTGAATGGCGCTTTAGTTGCGGTGAATACCCCTGAATCTGGCCCCTACCTCACCCTCAAAACCAATGCTGGCTCGCGCTATTTATCCCTAGCAGGGCTTCACCGTTGGACGGTGGGCCGTAGTGATGACAACAATTTGGTATTGCCCGACCGATGGATCTCTCGCAACCATGCCATGCTCCAGGGCATGGACAATGGCTCCTTTTACCTGATTGATTTGGGGAGTCGCAATGGCACCTTCATCAACGGGCGACGGGTGAGTGTCCCGGTTACCCTTCAGGATGGCGACCAGATTATTTTTGGGCAGACGGAAATTAGCTTCTCGAACCCCAAGGATTTGGCCCAGGGGACGGACTCAACGGCGACCTCCAAAGCAGCATCTGACCAAGAATCAACCGCTACGGCCATGCTGCATGTACGGCGGCTGATCTCGGTGATGGTGGTGGATATTCGCGACTTCACCGGATTAACCCGCCAGTCCGACGAGAAAATTCTCTCCGAGGCCATTGGCACCTGGTTTCGACGGGCGGGGGAAATTCTTACCCAGTACGGCAGCGGGGTGGATAAATACATCGGTGACGCTGTCATGGCGGTGTGGGTACATGGCCCAGAGGGGGCTAGCTCCGTCGAGATGCGACGCATTCTCCAGTCGGTGAATACCCTAGCCACCATGACCAGTTGCCTCCATGAGCAGTTTCCCCTGCCCTTCCCCCTGCGGATTGGAGCCGGACTGAATACGGGCTATGCCATGGTGGGGAATACGGGATCCGCCAATCGGCCCGATTACACAGCCCTGGGCGACACCGTCAACGCCGCCTTTCGCCTCGAATCCTCCACCAAGCAGCTAGGGATTGACCTAGCCATGGGTGAAACCACCTACGAGTCCCTCCAATCCCTGGGGGCTAGCGAAACCTACTTTCAGCGCCATACGGTGCTCTTGAAGGGCTACGACAACCCCATTACCGTCCACGGTGGCACCTTTGCCAGCCTGAATCATTTTTTGGTGCAGCACAAATAATGGAGCATTGTGGGCTGTGGCAGAGGGCCAGGGATGGGCTAGACCACCAAGAACCGTTGCAGGAATCCAATATAACTGCAAGAGCAATGTTAGAGAGTCTTTAACTGCTGTGAAATCACAAGCGCCTAGAGATTGTATTGCAGCCCGGAGACTGATTAGGACAGAATAGGGATGTTGTTTCCGCCCCTGAACCCCGATGCCTGCCCCCTACAGTGTGGATTTAAGAGTAAAGGCCGTTGCCGCAGTTGACCGAGGTGAGCGCAAGATCCACGTCGCTCGTGTCTTGCAGATCAGTCGCAATACGTT
>NZ_JACJRS010000219.1 GCF_014697375.1 Phormidium sp. FACHB-1136 | reverse complement strand
GAAAGGCTTTACATCAGCCAGTTTCGGACATGATGGGTCGATTGACTCAGCTCATGTCCGTTTTTCTTGGCGTCCCGCTACCGGATACAGAACTTCCCACTGTCCAGTAACGTATATCCAGATCTTAAGGGTATTCATCCACAGAAAAAAGCAGTCCGTCTCCAGCATGAACTGATTGGATGTGTAATACATAAAGTAACTTCGATTGTTGATGATGGAGAGATTATCCTCTCTAGCTCAACAAAAAGTTTCTATAATATAGAAGATAATCAGAAAATCTTAAAACAAATATCTTTGAATCTATGGATTCAATTTCTCAACTCATTTCATGATTAGTTGCTTGATAAGTGGTGACTCTAAAGTGTCAGATTTTTATTAATAATCGGCCAATTCAAGGTTGAAGTGCAACACCTGCTCAAATCCGCTTGCAGCCATGGATCTAAGACTAAGCCTATGAAGGAGACCTATAGCCTGCTGTGCTGCGCTGTACCGTGTTCCTGGTTGTGGTCATGACCGCGAAGGCTGACAGCGGCTCTGAGACAGAGTGTTGCACTTCAGATTTGAATCTGCGATCTTTGATAGCCCCCAACATCCGGCCCTGCCTAATGGCGAACCCTTTGGCCTAGACCAATTGGCAATGATGAATTGCTCTACGGTGAGGGGGCGGGTTAAGAGTCTGTTGTAACGCTAGGCTAAATGTGCGAGTTGAGCGACAGGAATATGGTCATAAATCTCCCTGTTTTCTTCCTGAGCTTGGCGTAAGTCATACTGAGTTTGCAGGTTCATCCAGAACTGAGCACTATTCCCAAAATATTTAGATAGACGCAGAGCTGTATCGGCTGTTATGCTGCGTTTTTCAGATAAGATTTGACTGATTCGAGTTTGGGATACACCGATATCTTTGCTTAATCGGTAGGACGTAATACTGAGTGGATCTAGAAATTCTAGCCGTAGAATTTCGCCAGGATGAATATTAGGTAATCGTTCGTTATTCATGACTGTCTTCTCAGTGATAGTCTACAATTTCGACTTGATCTGCATGATTTCCATCTGTCCAAGTAAAACAAATGCGCCACTGATTGTTAATCCGAATACTATATTGACCTTGACGATCACCCGCTAGTTTTTCTAATCGGTTTCCTGGCGGTATACGCAAATCATTGACGGATATTGCCGCATGAATGAGAAGCAGCTTGCGTAAGGCTATCTTTTGGATTTCAAGTGGGTAGCAGCGTGACTGAAAGCCTTCAAAGACACGCTTGGTTTCGTCGGACTTAAACCCTATGATCACAATACTACTGAATAGCGTTACTAACGTCAAGCAATAGTATTGTAGCGCAAGGTTGAGAGGCTATCTGTCGAAGGCCAAAAAAGCACCGACCGGGTTGGGACAGGATGTGGGCCACCTTCCACCGCCCCTATACCCAGCCCACCTTGTTTTGAGGTCGCCCGCTATCGCTTGGGTGGGGGAGATGAACGCCCACCTGTAACCCTTCGTAAGGAGGTTCTATGCCAACCACCAATCCCAAATCAACCCAGTCCAAACCCACCCAGTCCAAGCCCACTAACGCTAAACCCACCCCAACTAAGCCCCATCGGCATCGGGCTATCCCTGAGTCGGTGGTGCAACGTTCCCTCAGTTTGTCGAGCCGAAAAGCGGCCCGGTTGTGGGCACAGCTCGATTCCGGGATGGCCGACCCCATGGATCTGCTGCCCGCCCTCCAACAGGCCCAGGGGCAACAAGAAGATGCCGTCGATATCCATGTGACGCTACGGCAGCACATTGATGCGGAGATTGCCGCCGCCCAAGCTCGACTGGATGCCCTTGTGGCGGTTCACGAAGCTGACCTTAAACGCCTCAAAGGCTGGGCCAACCGCTTAGACCAAGGAGTGCTTGACCTGTATGAGCAAGGGCTGATTTCTGAGGAAGCCCTGGGCCAGACCTACCGCATTCGGGTGAAGCGCAATCCTCCCAGTTGTGTCGTCCTAGACGAGTCGATGATTCCAGAGCAGTACATCAAGGTCAAAACGACCTATGCACCGGACAAGACTGCCATCAAAGGAGCCATTCAAGGGGGTGAAACCGTACCAGGGGCTGACCTGGTGCGAAAACTCAAAGTCCTCTACGAGGCGGCCCCCACCAGTTTGAATCGGATGGCCGACCAAGCCCAGGTCTAATCCGTCAGCCGCGAATCTCGGTGCTAGTCCTCAATGGCTAGCACCCCTGTTGTTATGCCCAAATGCTATGACCCAGGACACAACCCAAGACCACCCAGAACGCAGCTACGCCTGGGGCGAGGTGGCAATGCAGGTCAATATCCACTGGTTCGCGCCTGAACAACCGGGCCAGCCCCGACAGGTGATGCTCGCCGTCACGACCTACCACGATGCGCCCATCGCTCGACTGGTCGCAGAAACCTCCCTCGAAGGTCTGCTGCCTCATCTTCAAGCCATGCTCGCGGAACTGGAGCAATCCTTACCCATCCGCAAGATGCAGTGGCAACAGCGGGCCAGTAAGCCAAAACGTAAACCGACCGCTTCTCGACCCCAGAGCCAAGCTCAGACCCCGACGCCAACCCA
>NZ_JACJRS010000218.1 GCF_014697375.1 Phormidium sp. FACHB-1136 | reverse complement strand
CCGCAAAAGGTGATGCCCTGCTTTCCGGCTCCCATCAACTGAAGCATTAGGTGGGCGGTGTCTTCGTTGATGTTGCGGCTGGGGCGGGTGACGATGAGTCGCTTGTCAGGAGCCTTGGCCCCGCTCTTGTGGAGCCAGGTGAGCCTTGTGTTTTTGGTGCCGTCGTCATTGACCGCAGGCCGACTGATTAAGCGTCCGGCTAGGTCTCTGGGATTGCCGACCGTCGCCGATAGGCCAATGAACTGAAGGTGATCCGCATCCCCGCCGCACTTATCCACGACCAGCTTCAACCGTCGAATTAGCCAACAGAGGTTGGCACCGAACACGCCTTGGTAAGCGTGGAGTTCATCGATGATGACGTAGCGCAGTTGGGCCATGAACTGCTGCCAGGGATTAGACCAGTAGACCCGTCTGAGTTCATGGTGCAGCAAGTCCGGGGTCATGGCCAAGATGTGGGGAGCTTCGGCCAAAACCGCATCACGGGCATCTCCGCCCTGAAGGTCGCCGGTAATTTTGGCAACGGTGAGACCCGCCTCCGGCATCCCGGCCTGGAGTTCCAAGAGTTTGGCTTCCTGGTCACTGGCCAGCGCCTTGAGGCCATAGAGGGAGAGGCAGCGGTGACCTTCTGTGAGCGCTCCTTCAATGATGGGGATATAGGCGGCTAGGGTTTTCCCGGCTGCCGTCGGTGGCGTCATCACCAGGTCTTTGCCTCGCCGGATGGCTTGATAGGCTTTGACCTGGTGACTGTATAAGGCTTCGATGCCGATGTGGGCCAAAGCCTGCTGGAGCGCCTTGGGTACCGACGTTGGCATGGGTTGTAAGTCCGGGGCTTGACCGGGGAGGGTCGTTTCCCACTGAGTCATGGCCTCTAGGATGGCCTCGACATCGATAGGGGGTGTGGGCGTTGTGGGGAACGACGTGGGGGGGTGATCTGGGGAAGGGGTCGCCCAGGTGGCGGCTAAGATTTCGGCAAACGTATCGGGGTTAGCCATCGTTTTTTCCTATAGGTTAGGTGCGGTGGGCGAGGTTCATCAATTCGATACCAATAGCTCTGCGGCTCAGGCCTGTTTTGAGTTCTGTCGATAGGGCTTGCAGTCGAATCACGGTTTCAGACAGGCGACGCATCGACACCTGGGCGACTTCTTGGCGGAGGTAGTAGAGGCGTTTGGGATTGCCGAAGCCTGCGAACTGAGCGATGTCGGCATCCGTGGTCAGAGATTTGGACTTCAAGGCCGCCTTTACCTTGAACCAGGTGCGAAACTGACTGAGGGCGGTGTGGATGATGACACCGGGATGCACGGTTTCGAGGGCTTTGAACAGGGTGGCGACCTGAGCGGGCTGGCCCTGGCGCATGGCGTCAACGAGCTGCAAGGCGGTTTGGGTTTGGTTCGGTACCAGCGCCTGGGCCAAGGATAGGGTGACGGGCTGAGGACAAAGGGTGAGTTTGCTCAACTCACTCTCCATCCGCTGTCGGTCGTGGCCAATGGCGGTCGCTAAGTAGCTCAAGACCCCACGGCCCATCTGCACCCCTGAGGCTTGAGCTTGGGCGTTAACCGCCGCTTTGATGCCCGCCTCGTCCCAAGGGCTGAGGGCCGTGTAGGGGTAGACGGTGCCGTGCTTCGTCAAGAGCTTGGCGACCTTGGTGCGTTTATCGAGGGTGTCGAGGCACAGTACCAGGTGGGTGGTGGAAATCATCCCGTCAACCCACGCCAGATCCTCAAAATGCTGAGCACTGAGGCGGCCCTCCTTCACGATGACGAGCTTACGGTCACTGGCCATTGGGGGGCTACAGGCGGTGGGATAGACCTGGGTTCTCAGGAGTTGGCTCAGGTCATCGGCCTTGAGATGGGCGGCCTCAAAGGTGTGGACACTGAAGCTACGCCAAGCGGGGTCAAGCTCGGCTTTGAGTTGGTCAAGATGGGTTTGAATTTGGTGGTCATCATCACCGACCAGTAGGGTTAGGGGCATGGGTAGGCGTTCCGTAAGGGGCATAGGAAAGCCACCCTCCGTTTGGACATCCGGTCACGCTAACGGAGGGCGGCTGAGTCTCGTGGACCACGGGGTGCCAGCGATAGCTGGGTGGGTTAGACGGTCTGTGTGAAGGCGTCCCAACAGTGGATGATGGGGACGTGCTGTTGGGCGGCGTAGGCCAGACAGTGTTGGGTACCTCCGGGCTTGGCGGGATTGCACAGGGCGAGGAGGTGATGGCTGTGGTTAACGATCCACTCGTTGCGAACCTGCATCGCCTGGGGTGAGTAGCCGCCCTGGGACAGGATTTCGACATGCGCCGCCCTAGCTAGAATCTGGTGATAGCGCCGCTGGCTGGGGGCGGGCCACCGTAATGCTTGGCTTTGGAAGGGAACGACGGCGACCAGGGGAATACCGAGCTTAATCGCGGCAACGGCCACCGCCTGATCCCAGCCCAGCGCCATGCCTGAAATGACCTGTTCGGGTTGGATGTCGGTCAAGCGCTCCAGGGCAAACCGAGTCAAATCAACCCGAAAGGCTTTGGAGTAGCACTGGGGTTTGGGCGCGAGCTTGTGGGGACGATGGCCTGTGACGCCCAGCACCAAATCACAGGTCGGGGGT
>NZ_JACJRS010000217.1 GCF_014697375.1 Phormidium sp. FACHB-1136 | reverse complement strand
GGTGCTTGAGCCCCCAAAGTCAACGGCCAGGATGAAGTGGGGTTTAGCCGTACGTGGCATAGTCACTCCAAATATCGTCTCTCTGACGCTATCTAGCCCGAAGCCAACCTGACCTCTATCGAATAGGAGAGATGGATATCTACCTTCGGTTCAATATCCGTCATGGGGTCGCGGCTATCGCCCTAGGAGACGGTTGTTTTTCTGACTCCCATGAGCGATTTTGACTGCTACGACAACACGCTTGCCTATCAATCCGCCTGCAAAGCCCACCCCCACCCTCCGTCTAGACTGAATCTCGACTGGCGCTACATCACCTCCACCCACCAACTCGAAGCTGAAATCGACCCATACCGAACCCGCAAAGTCCTCGGCATCGATACCGAAACCACGGGCCTTGACCCGCATCAAGACCAGGTGCGCCTAGTGCAAATCGCCACGGCGGGAATGCCGACCCTCGTCATTGACCTCTGGAAGGTTGACGAGATACACGCCCTCAAAACCCTCCTCACCAGCCCTGCCCTGAAGGTAGGCCATACCCTCAAATTTGATTGGCAGATGCTCGCCACCAGCGGCATTCCC
Source organism: Phormidium sp. FACHB-1136 (assembly GCF_014697375.1). Classification (GTDB taxonomy): domain Bacteria; phylum Cyanobacteriota; class Cyanobacteriia; order Phormidesmidales; family Phormidesmidaceae; genus Nodosilinea. Next base: position 2,033 of record NZ_JACJRS010000217.1, on the reverse strand, counting down.
TTGCATGGCCCCTTCTTTGATGCTTACTTGGCCCACAAGGCGCTGAATGCAGGACTCAAGGTTAAGTCGAGCCTCGCCGCTATTGTCCAAGAATGTCTAGGCGTTGAGCTCGACAAATCGGCCCAGCGCAGCCGCTTTGCTGGACATCTCAGTGACGAACAACTCCAGTACGCTGCCTGGGACGCCGCCTACAGTCTGGCCCTGCGCCAACCCCTGGCCCAGCGACTCCAGCAGGCGTCGGCTCAGTTCACCGCTCGGTTCCTGCATATCGCCAACCTGGAGTCGGCCTGCATCCCGGCCACCGCCCTGATGGAACTCAACGGCATGGCCCTTGACCCTGACCGATTTGAGCAAGCCGTGACGACGTTTCAACACCAGAAGCAAGCGGCCCTCACCCAATTCCACCAAGCCCTGGGCCTCGAAACTCAAACCCAAATCAGCCTGCTGCCCAGCGAACCCAAGGTCTTCGGCCTCAATCCGGGCTCTAGCCAGCAGGTCCTCAAGGCCTTGGCGGAACAGGGACTCACATTAAAAGCCACCGACCAACGCACCATCATTCGGGTCGTGGATCGTCATCCGGCCCTGCCCCACCTGCTTGAATGGCGGCACCAGGCCAAAGTCCTCGATACCCTGAATAGTTTGCCCAGGCATCGCCATCCGCTCACGCAACGGCTACACCCCCAGGTCAGGCAGGTCTCGGCCAGGAGCGGACGCTTTAGCTGCCGCAACCCAGCCCTTCAGACCGTGCCCCACGATAGCGCTATCCGTCGATGCTTTGTCGTCCGGCCCGGACATCGGCTCATTAAAGCTGACTATTCTCAAATCGAGTTGAGGATTGCCGCCAAGATTACCCAAGACCCCCTGCTGGTCAAGGCCTACCGCACGGGCCAGGACGTTCACCGCATGACTGCGGCCCTATTGCTGGACATGGCCCAAACCCAGGTGACTCGTGAACAACGACGCCTCGGCAAGGCCATCAACTTTGGATTGATCTACGGCATGAGCGCCGCCCGCCTCCAACTTGAAGCCCAACTGCAATATGGCCTAATTCTCAGCCATAAGGATGCCCTAGCCCTGCATAAACGCTACTTCCAGCGCTTTACCGGGGTGGCCCAATGGCATCGACAGGGCAAGCGACAGCTTTATCGCCATGACGGCCTGCGCCATGCCAAAACGTTGCTGGGCCGAGTGCGGCAATGGGCCGATAAGCCGGACTTCGCAGAGTGGATCAATGCCCCGGTTCAAGGCACCTGTGCCGACATGATCAAGCGGGCCTTGGTCGCGTTAGTGCCCCATCTCAATGCCGATGTTCACCTGCTGATTGTCGTCCATGACGAGATTGTGCTCGAGGTCAGGCAAGACCTAGCCCCTGACATCGCTCAGACCTTGACCCAGGTGATGATAGCCGCTGCACAACCCCTAATTGCGCCCATCCCTATCGAGGTGGACACCCAGATTGGACACAGTTGGGCTGGGGATTGAGGGGAGATTAAGGGCTATCGCCCTAAAAGGTGGGATGGGGTTAAGACGCTACAACAAACCAATGTGTACCGCTCTTGACGATTCCTAGACTGGCCCCATCTCTCACTTAGGTCAGAGGTCATCGCGTAACTGGCCAACCTAAGCTGAACAAAAATTACCCCAGGAGGCTCTATGAACACCGCACAAAAACAACGGCCCACTCGCCCCGCTGAAGCCCACGCCACCCAGGCCGTGACGCCGGACACCCAAGCCCGCATTGAGGCCACCGAAACCGTTGCGGATTCGCCCAACCCGTCCGCAGACTGGCACCAAACCTTTGAGCGGCTCACCGCACTCCCCAACCGAGTCAGTAACCTGGCGGGGCAATACCGCTCGCAGCTCAAACTTGTGGCGGCCCTGGTCGCCACCCTCGTCGTCATGCGGCTTGCCCTTGCTGTCTTGGAAGCCATCAACGGCATTCCCTTGATGCAGCCCTTGCTGGAACTGGTGGGGCTGGGCTACCTCGGCTGGTTTGCGATTCAACACCTGCTTACCGCCGACAGCCGTCAAGA
>NZ_JACJRS010000216.1 GCF_014697375.1 Phormidium sp. FACHB-1136 | reverse complement strand
GGTGCTTGAGCCCCCAAAGTCAACGGCCAGGATGAAGTGGGGTTTAGCCGTACGTGGCATAGTCACTCCAAATATCGTCTCTCTGACGCTATCTAGCCCGAAGCCAAACTGACCTCTATCGAATAGGAGAGGTTGGCCTATGCCATTGGTAGAGGCTTAAACGCATTCAGCAGTAGCGGCTATCGCCCTAGGGTGCGGTTGTTTTTCCGTTCTCCCATGGCCAATGCCGATTTCTATAGCTATAACGAAACCGCTGCCCACGACGCCACGCCCAGCACCCCATCCAGGCTAAACCTAGACTGGCACTACATCACCACGACCCGTCACCTCGAAACAGAAGTCGCCCGACGCTTAACCTGCAAAGCTTTGGGTATCGATACCGAAACCACGGGCCTGGATCCTCATTCAGACCGGACTCGCCTGGTTCAGGTCGCCACACCCGCTAGGCCCACCCTCGTCATCGACCTATGGAAAATTGACGATGTCAGCGCCCTCAAAACCCTGTTCGCAGGCCCAGCCCTGAAGGTGGGCCATACCCTCAAGTTTGATTGGCAGATGCTAGCCACCAGCGGCATCCCCTTACACGGCCCCTTCTTTGATGCCTACCTAGCCCACAAGGTGCTCCATGCGGGACTTAAGGTGAAGTCGGGCCTCAGCGCCATCGTCAAAGACCTGCTGGGCGTTGACCTCGACAAGGCTGAACAAGTCAGCGACTTTTCAAGGCCCGAACTGAGCCACCAGCAACTTCAATATGCCGCCTGGGATGCCGCCTACAGCCTTGCCCTGCGTAGACCCCTAGCCCAACGGCTTAAACAGGCGTCCCAGCATTACCACGCTCGGTTCCTGCATATCGCCAACCTAGAGTCGGCCTGCGTTCCGGCCACCGCCATGATGGAGTTGAACGGCATGGCCCTTGACCCAGAACGCTTTGAACAGGCCGTTACGGCGTTTAGGCACCAGAAGCAAACGGCCCTCGCGCAATTCCATCAAGCTCTGGGCCTGGAAACTAAGACCCAAATTAGCCTGCTACCGACCGAACCGCAGACCTTCGGCATCAACCTAGCCTCAAGTCAGCAGGTCCGAAAGGCTTTGGCTGAACAAGGGCTCACCCTGAAGGCCACTGACCAGCGCACCATCATCCGGGTTGTGGATCGTCATCCGGCCCTACCCCACCTGCTTGAATGGCGGCACCAGGCCAAAGTCCTCGATACCCTGAACAGTTTGCCCAGGCATCGCCATCCGGTCACGCAACGGCTACACCCCCAGGTCAGGCAGGTCTCGGCCAGGAGCGGACGCTTTAGCTGTCGTAACCCAGCCCTCCAGACCGTACCTCACGATAACGCCATCCGTCGCTGCTTTGTCGTCCGGCCCGGACATCGGCTCATTAAGGCAGACTACTCTCAAATCGAGTTAAGGATTGCCGCCAAGATTACCCAAGACTCCCTGCTGGTCAAGGCGTACCGCACGGGCCAGGACGTTCACCGCATGACTGCGGCCCTATTGCTGGACATGGCCCAAACCCAGGTGACTCGCGAACAACGACGCCTCGGCAAGGCCATCAACTTTGGCTTGATCTATGGCATGAGCGCCGCCCGCCTCCAACTTGAAGCCCAACTGCAATATGGCCTAATTCTCAGCCATAAGGATGCCCTGGCCCTGCACCAACGCTACTTTCAACTCTTTACAGGGGTCGCCCAGTGGCACCGAAAGGGTAAGCGGCAGCTTTATCGTAATGACGGCATCCGTCATGCAACGACATTGCTGGGTCGGGTGCGGCAGTGGGCCGATAAGCCGGACTTCGCAGAGTGGATCAATGCCCCGGTTCAAGGCACCTGTGCCGACATGATCAAGCGGGCCTTAGTCGCGTTAGTGCCCCATCTCAATGCCGATGTTCACCTGCTGATTGTCGTCCATGACGAGATTGTGCTGGAGGTCAGGCAAGACCTAGCCCCGGCCATCGCTCAGACCTTGACCCAGGTCATGATAGCCGCCGCCCAACCGCTGATTGCGCCCATCCCCATCGAGGTAGACACCCAGATTGGACACAGTTGGGCTGGGGATTGAAGGGAGATGGAGGGCTATCGCCCAAAAAAAGGAGATGGGGCTGAGACGGTGCAACAAACCAATGCGTACCGCTCTTGACGATTCCTAGACTGGCCCCATCTCTCACTTAGGTCAGAGGTCATCTGGTGACTGGCCACCTAAGCTGAACAACAATTACCCCAGGAGGCGCTATGACCACCGCACAAAAACAACGGCCCACTCACCCCGCTGAAGCCCACGCCACCCAAGCCGTGACGCCGGACATCCAAGCCCCCACTGAGGCACCCAAAACCGTTGCGGATTCGCCCAACCAGACCGCACACTGGAACCAAACCTTTGAACGGCTCACCGCACTCCCCAACCAAGTCAGCCACCTGGCAGGGCAATACCGCTCGCAGCTCAAGATGGTTGCGGTTCTGGTCGCCACCCTCGTCGTCATGCGGCTGGCCCTCGCCGTCCTGGATGCCATCAACGGCATTCCCTTGATGCAGCCCTTGCTGGAACTGGTGGGGCTGGGCTACCTCGGCTGGTTTGCGATTCAACACCTGCTTACCGCCGACAGCCGTCAAGA
>NZ_JACJRS010000215.1 GCF_014697375.1 Phormidium sp. FACHB-1136 | reverse complement strand
AGCATGTGGAAGGGGTGCATCAGAATGTTGTGCTCAGCTTGGAACACCAACATGAAGTTGAAGGTACCGGAAATCCCCAGGGGCATCCCGTCAGAGAAGGAGCCTTGACCGATGGGGTAGATCAGGAACACTGCGGTAGCAGCGGCCACAGGAGCGGAGTAAGCCACGCAGATCCAGGGGCGCATCCCGAGGCGGTAGCTCAGTTCCCACTCACGACCCATGTAGCAGAAGACGCCAATGAGGAAGTGGAAAATCACGAGCTGGTAGGGGCCACCGTTGTACAGCCACTCATCCAGGGAAGCGGCTTCCCAGATGGGGTAGAAGTGCAGACCGATAGCGTTGGAGGAAGGAACAACCGCACCGGAGATGATGTTATTGCCGTACATCAGGGAGCCAGCCACAGGCTCACGGATGCCGTCGATGTCCACGGGGGGAGCCGCAACGAAGGCGATAACGTAGCAAGCGGTAGCAGCGAGGAGAGTGGGGATCATCAGCACGCCGAACCAGCCGATGTACAGGCGGTTTTCGGTGCTGGTCACCCACTGACAGAACTGCTCCCACAGGTTGGCGCTCTCGCGCCGCTGTAGAGTCGTTGTCATGATGTATTAGTCCGTTAAGTTGATTGGAGATATATCCCTAGCGAATATGAGAATTCGTTAGGTGTCTTTACAATAGCACACAAAACTAAATTTCGTTGCGGGAAATCTTTTGGAATGGCTGCAAGCGAGCCGCTAGCGAAGCGTCCCTCAATCGTTAGCGACGTAACATTAACGAAGCCATGGCCCTTGTATAAGTAGGAAGGCAAGTAAAAATACGGACTGCGCCCTAAGATAGGTCTCCGTATTCGCGGGGAGTTGGGTTATCTTGCCGATGTCAGCAGCGAGGGGAGGTCTGTAGGCTGAAATTGCGCTAAACACCTTACTGACCGACGTTAAGGCCGCTTCCTTGGCGTTCCTGTCTGTCTGCTATCAATCAGAGTGCGAGCCATGTCTACCCTTGAACGAGCCATTGAACAAATGTTTGCAGCACGACGACTCACCCGCCGTGATCAGCAGATGCTGATGGCCATGTTTGCCAAGCGAGACCTGAGTCCTACCGACGCGGATTTGATTAACCGTGTGTACGAAGCCCTAAGCCAGGGTCGTTTGCGTGTTGTTGATTAAGTTATAGAGTCTGCCACCCAGGGATGGAGCATTATCAAGACAGGTGAAATACTAGGTATGCTTCATGCTGTGGCACATACAAGATAGAGGGGCGCTTGAATTCGGCTAATCTGATGCATGGGAAAGGCGAGGGGGTGTCATGCCTAAATCCTCTCCTTATTCCACTTTGGCTTGTTTGTCTCCGGTATTAGCGGGTGAGGAAACCTCGCCCCTACGGCTTGTCGGGCGGGGAATCAGGGTTTTCCCATCCAGATTCGGTCTTACCCCTTGTCCTGCTAACGTGCTTGGATAGATCCCCGGTCTGATCAAACCGTTGCCGCTGATTAAGATGACAGCCTTAGTTTGCGCATGGTTCATCCCTATACTGTGCCATCCATCGCCCACCCTATCCAACCTCCTATGGCCCGACTGTCTGCCGAACTCAACCACTATTTTTTTGAAACGGTTACCACGCCCCAAGTTACCCTCAAGGAAATTTTGACCCTGGCCGGAGAGCGCACCTTCGGCTTTTTGTTTGTGCTGTTGTCATTGCCCTCGGCCCTGCCCATTCCGGCTCCGGGCTATTCAGTGCCCTTTGGCATTGTGCTGCTGCTGTTAGCGGTACAGTTGGTGACCGGTCGCACTCGCCCCTGGATGCCTGAATCTTGGAACGATAAGGCCTTTGATCTGACTTCGGTGCAAAAAATTATCACCGCTGGCACCCCCTGGCTACGGCGGCTAGAGGCCATTTCGCGTCCTCGACTTACTCCCGTTTGTGCCAGCCAACCGGGACGGATTGTGATCGGGGTGGCGATTAGTCTCATGTCTATTTCTATGATGATTCCCATTCCCCTCACCAATACCTTGCCCGCCATGGGCATTTTTGTGACGGGCTTTGGCCTGCTGGATGACGATGGCGCGATTAGCCTGGGTGGGTTGGTGCTGTGTGTGATGGGGGGCACCCTTACGACTCTGGTGCTGCTGTTTGGCTATGAGGCGGTGAAGGCAGGCATTCAACTGATTCGCGGATTTTAAGAGACCTGTTTCCGGCCCATGTTTTGACGCTCACCCCCAGCCCCTCTCCCAGGAAGGCTACTACATACACAGATCTCGTTGCCACGGGCCAAAGGTTGGGAGATCCCCCTAAATCCCCCTTGAAAAGGGGGACTTTAACTCCGGTTCCCCCCTTTTCAAGGGGGGCCAGCAGGGTGGTTTCATACCAGCAAAGAAAAATGAGGATGGGTTGAGATGTTATTAAGACCCTTAACCCATGGCCCTCATAGACCAATTAAAACAAATTCCAGACCATCGCCATCTCCGGGGACGGCGTCATCCGTTGTGGATGCTCCTGATGGTGAGTGTGGTGGGCTTCTTGTGCGGCTATCGGGGCTATCGTCCCCTGGCGGACTTTGCGGCGTTGTATGCCGATGACCTGCGAGAACTTCTCGGGTTAGCGGAGGCCCAACCGATGCCGTCCTACTCTACGTTTCGCCGAACGTCGTTGGCCGTAGATTCCCACGGGTGGGTGGAGGCGTTCAATGCCTGGGCTA
>NZ_JACJRS010000214.1 GCF_014697375.1 Phormidium sp. FACHB-1136 | reverse complement strand
GAAAGGCTTTACATCAGCCAGTTTCGGACATGATGGGTCGATTGACTCAGCTCATGTCCGTTTTTCTTGGCGTCCCGCTACCGGATACAGAACTTCCCACTGTCCAGCTGATAAACCAATGGATAAGAAATCAAAGCTATTGGAAGATTTTTTCTGGAGATGTTCACTTTCTGGACGTTATTCGTCAGCCGTAGAGAGTAAAATGGCACAGGATGTGAAAAGAATAGATCAAATTCTCAATGGTGATCTTCCTAGCTATGACTGGTCAATTGACACTTCGGAAGAATTTATTAAAAACAATGGATGGTTCAGTGCTGCAAGAAGTTACATTAAAGCTATTCTGTGCATATACGTTTATTTTCAACCCAAGTCATTTAATGATAATTCCATAGTGAATATTAGTAATTACTGGCTAAAGCAGGGTAACAGCAAGAATTATCATCACTTTTTTCCAAAAGCTTATTTGAGAAAGCTTGACCACTATAATGAATTCTATATTAATCACATATTAAATATTACAATAGTAGATGATTTTCTCAACAAGCGAGAGATCAGGGCTAAAGCTCCATTCCAGTACATGTCTAAATTTCGTGAAATTAATCCGGATTTAGATGCAACAATGAAAACTCATCTGATAGATGATTTAACTTTCTTTGGCGTTTGGAATGACAACTATGATCTCTTTCTTGAAGAACGAGCAAAGGCTGTTAGCCGGGAGCTTCAGAAAAGAATAATCAAGCAGGACATAGATCAACAAAAACAATCCAACTTGATAGATGACTTTGAAGAAGAGTTGACAGTTTCTGAATAAAGATTACTATATCTATCTGGCTATCTTTCTCATAAGAAAATGGAGATTAGATAATGCATCAAGACAAAATCGTGGAAGAGATTCATCGAATTCGAGAAGAATACCTGCGATCATTTAACTATGACTTGAAAGCCCTATTTTCTGATTTACAAAAGCAGCAAGCTGAAAGCGGAAAAGAAATGGTCAACTTGTCATCAAAGCGCAGTCAATCAACTCGCTGGATCAATCGCGAGAAAGACTCTAAACAAGATGAAAAGTAGGTTTAGGTTGGGTGGAACGAAGTGGAACCCAGAGCTAGATCTAGCTTTGTTGGGTTCTGCTGTCGCGCCACCCAACCTACGTTTTTTCAAATACAACTCTTTTCTTAGATTCTACCCATGAAATACGTTGATGAATTTCGCGATCCAGTTAAGGCCCAAGGTGTTTTAGCCGATATTACCCAGTTAGCAGAAAAGTTAACTCAGAATCGAACTGGCCCAATCAAAATCATGGAAGTTTGCGGGGGCCACACCCACGCTATTTTTAAGTTTGGCTTAGAGCATTTGCTGCCGCCCACCATTGAATTGGTGCATGGGCCAGGGTGTCCGGTGTGCATTATGCCCAAGGGCAGGTTGGACGATGCCATCGCCATTGCCCAGCAGCCCAGCGTAATTTTTACCACCTTTGGCGATGCCATGCGGGTGCCCGGTTCAACGCTCAATTTGCTTCAGGCCAAGGCAGAGGGGGCGGATATTCGCATGGTCTATTCGCCGCTGGATGCGTTGGCCATGGCAAAGGCAAATCCTGACAAAGAAGTGGTCTTTTTTGCCATTGGTTTTGAAACCACGGCCCCCAGTACGGCCCTCACGGTGCTGCAAGCGCGGGATCAAGGGGTGATGAATTTTAGTTTGTTTAGCAACCATGTTTTGGTGGTTCCGGCCCTGGAGGCGCTGCTGGATAACCCGGATTTGCAACTGGATGGCTTTGTGGGGCCGGGGCATGTGAGCACCGTGATTGGCACCGATCCCTACCACGTGATCACCGCCCACTATGGCAAACCCGTAGTGGTGTCGGGCTTCGAGCCTTTGGATATTCTGCAATCGGTGTGGATGGTACTGCGGCAGTTGGCGGAGGGCCGTTGTGAGGTGGAAAACCAGTACACCCGCCTGGTGAACGACCAGGGCAATGCCGTGGCCATGCGGGCGATGGCTGAAGTGTTTGAGGTGCGCCCCACCTTTGCTTGGCGCGGGTTGGGGGATATTCCCTCATCTGGGTTGCAGATGCGCTCGGCTCTGGCGGCGTGGGATGCGGAGGAAAAGTTCGCCCTCCCCGGTCGGCAGGTGGCGGATCATCGGGCCTGTGCCTGTGGCGACATCCTCAAGGGGGTGAAAAAGCCCTGGGATTGCAAGGTGTTTGGCACGGCTTGTACACCGGAAAGCCCGCTAGGAGCCTGCATGGTGTCCTCCGAGGGTGCCTGCGCCGCTTATTACAAATATGGACGATTAGCGACGGAACGACGACCGATGAGCCGGGTTTAGGGAGGTATCGTCTGCGAGGTATTAGAAGATGGTTGAAAAGTCCTGTTGCTTGTAGCAGCGGTGCCGATCCCCCCTGCCCCCCTTGAAAAGGGGGGTAAAAGTCCCCCTTTCTAAGGGGGATTTAGGGGGATCGGTGGGTGACTAAAGCTACAGGGGATCCCTTCTCAAACGCCCTTGTAGCAAAAGGGGGAAGCCCATCTGCCCTGACTGCCTGACAGAAGTGGGTGAAAGGCTTGAAACCTCGTGCTGCGAGGGGGAAAAGGTGAGGTGACATGAGACGCTGGAATTGCATATCTCAGGGTCTTTGCCATGCCAGCCACCACCTGTCTCTATGATCAAGTGCTGTCCTTGCTGCGTCAATATAGCCATCGTCGGGATCTGCGACACCTCAAGGCCTTGGCGT
>NZ_JACJRS010000213.1 GCF_014697375.1 Phormidium sp. FACHB-1136 | reverse complement strand
TTGAAGACTTTGAGCAGGATGGCCCTAAGATTCTTATCATTTTAGACAATGCAAGTATTCATAAAAAGGCAGAGATTCTAGAGAAGATAGCGAAGGAGATGCCCAACATTGTTTTAGAATTTCTGCCACCCTACAGTCCGGACTATAATTTAATCGAGTTAGTTTGGCACTCTGCAAAGGAATTCATTGCCAATCGTCTATTTGAGTCGATTGAGGATCTAGAAGCGCTTGTTCATAACCTGTTGAACGAAGGGCAGCTTGTCATCAAATGGGATCGCAAGATCAAAAACAAAGGAAACACAATCAATGCAATTTAAATGCATATCAGCTTAGCGCTGACGCTCCAATTCCAAAGCTTGGTGGGTTACAATCAACGCCTGATGTTGCTGTTCTACCTCTTCATCGGCAGCTTGTAATTCTTCTAAGACAAAATAAAGCTGTTGAAGCGCATCATTGAGTAACTCTGGCGCTACAGATGTTTCCTGCGCCTGCTGTCGGAGCGCTAACGCCCGCCCATACACTTTCTCAATATGCGATGAAATTCCCATGGATCCCTCATACCTTGCGGCTGATGCTGAGTAACTAACTGAATCGTGAGCTATACCGAGATCTGTATCAGATCTACAGAACCTATCTAGGGGATAGCCAAACCCAGGTTAGAGACTGGAACGCGAGATCGACATAGGGCAATATGTCGTGATGGGATGATAGAAAATAGTAATAAAGATCCGATAAGGATAGGGGTGAAGATACCGTCATCTCCACGACTGTATTATCTTATGGTTATCCAAAAATATTACCCCTGTCGATCAAAACTTATTGAGAGAAAGGCACCTCGAAAAATACAGATCTTATTGAGAATAGCTACAAGATTCCAGGGGTTTCAGGCCCTTTAAGTTCGCAATAAGGCGATTAATCGAGGTGCCCAGAAATAATCGACCTAGCCAATAGCGTTCGCAACTATACATACACACTCAGGTGGCCTACGTAGATTGGGACGTCTGAAAGCTGATCCCCCCTGCCCCCCTTGGGAAGGGGGGTAAGAGCCCCCAGCCCCTTGTTCCCAGGCTGTAGGCTGGTTGACTGACAAAAGATTCTGCACCGGACGCGGAAACCGCGCCCCTACAGTATTGGAATCATGTAGGGGTCAGGAGACCTGACCCTTTGACGGATCTGGGTTATGGCAAGTTTTGTCCGTCAACCAGGGCTATAGGTGTACTTCATCAATCAGAGAACCGCTATATAGCGGATTTCACTCGGTTGAAGTACATTGCGATGATCCCCCCTGCCCCCCTTATCAAGGGGGGTAAGAGTCCTCAGCCCCTTGTTCACAGGCTGTAGGCTGGTTGACTAGCAAAAGATTCTGCACCGGACGCGGAAACCGCGCCCCTACAGTATTGGAATCATGTAGGGGTCAGGTCTCCTGACCCTTTGACGGATCTGGGTTATGGCAAGTTTTGTCCGTCAACCAGGGCTATAGGTGTACCTCATCAATCAGAGAACCGCTATATAGCGGATTTCACTCGGTTGAAGTACATTGCGATGCCCCCCCCTGCCCCCCTTATCAAGGGGGGTACAGAATGAGCCTTAGACCGCTAGGTACTGGGGGGATCTAGAACCCAGCAACGGTGTATCTCACTCTTATGACCTAGAAATTGACTGACGGATTAAGTGCAATCAATCTCTTCAATACTGAGTAAAATTCGTTCTCCGCCATCGGTCAGCACCATCTTACGGGCATTCAGGCTCATTTTCTTAGGCCCAATAGATTCAAAAACATGATCAATGTAGAAGTTGTCTACCTGGGAATTCTCCGGCAAAACCTCTTCTAGCAGGGATCGCAGTTGGGGAATATTCCACTGGCCATTGCCCAGTTCAAAAATCGAGACATTCTCAGTTTCCGCAGGGCTAACCTGAAACATGGTGTAAAACCGCTGATTGGCCGTGAGGACAGTTAAGTGACTATCTAAAATCACTAACCCTTCCCGCACCGTTTGCACAATGGCCTCGGCATAGTCGCGGGCTTCTTTCAGTTCATAGGCGCTGCGTTTGAGGGCATCAATTTCCACCAGCACCACCACCGCTCCATCAATGCGGTCATCCAAGGTACGATAGGGTCGGATCCGAAGGTCATACCAATGCCCCGCCTGATCTTGCACCTCCTGGCTTTTGAGAATCAGGGTGCTGATCACCTCTAGAATTTGAGCCTCTAGGTCTTTGATATTGAGATTATGTTTAATGTCGCTTAGCGGACGACCAATATCGGTGGGAATCAGGTTAAACAGCGTTGCCGCCGTGGGGGTAAAGCGACGAATCCGAAGATCCGCCTCTAGCATCAGGATGGGAATATGAATGCTGCTGAGCAGGTTTTGAAAGTCGTTGCTCACCTGCATGGTTTCGGCATGGCGGCGATACAGTTCATCATTGATGGTGCTCAGTTCTTCATTGGTGGCCTGGATTTCTTCCTTGGCGGTTTGCAGTTCTTCATTGGTGCTTTGTAACTCTTCGTTACTGGAAAGAATTTCTTCGTTGGCGGCGCGTAAATCCTGGTTGGTGGCCTCCTGCTCCTGACTGCCTGACACATCTTTATGCCGCCTCCCAGGGGGGCAATTGACATCGTATGGACTGGATCCTAGAGAACCAGATGCGGTCATAGTACTGGTCTTCGGCGTTTTTAGAGGCAAAGCAGGGTTCAGGGTCAACGGTGAGCAGGGGGATGGGTTGGAGCAACGGACGCCCTTTGTTGACGGCACCCTTGAGCCAGCGGAGG
>NZ_JACJRS010000212.1 GCF_014697375.1 Phormidium sp. FACHB-1136 | reverse complement strand
GGCGTCGCTGAAGCTCTCCGTTGTCTCTGGCGTGGGTAACGAAATAAGATTGTCACTATTCATGGTGTATTCCTTGTCTGGTGCTTTGCCTTATCCAGCAGGATACGCCCTTCCTTCTTTTCCCTCCATACACCAGAAATGAGCATAGCTCCACCGTCGCCGAAGGGCCGCATTGTTCGCCTCATTGTGATTGGCGTGAACGTCAGATGCCGGACTCAGGGCGGTGAAAGGATGATCCACCTTGAGCCAAACCACTCGCCGTTGCCCTTGAGAACCCTTAATTTTGATGGCCACTTCTAAGCCTTCGCGCCAGACTTTGCGGAAGGGATAGGTGGCCGCCAAACCCTGGTTTGACAACCGCTCACTGGCCAACGGCCAGAGGGCTTTCCCATAGTGTCGCTCTCCGTCCGTGAACCAGCGGATGGTACTCGCCCCTTGCGCCCAGGCCCAGGTGTCCTGAGTGCCCTGGGTGAACAGGGTCTCATCTTTACGCCCCGCCTGCGCCGTCACCCAGTAACGGCTCTCCCGCTCCAGAAAGGTTAACGTCCAACCCGAACGCTCAGAGGGGGGGAAGGTTCTCGCCGACGCGAGGGTAAAGCTCATCCCCTTCCAACGTCACCTCACTCCCCTCGGGCGCAGGGGGTGACCACGCCTCACCCTGACGCGCTAACCGCGCTTCCCAACGCAGAATCGTGGCATGGGACTTGTGGTACACTCGCCCCGTCGCCCGAACCCCCATCCCTTCGCTACGGCTATTGAGGGCGTATTCAACCACTGTAGACGGCGTCCTCAGGCGAGCCATGGGGGTTCCGGTGCGTTCGTTAAAGGTGTGAGCGCAACGGCGGCAGCGGTAGTACTGCACGATCTGGTTATCGTGCAGACGACGGGTCCCATTCTTGACAACGGTTTCGCTCTGGCAGTGAGGGCAACGCATAGGCCAATGACGCTCTACTCCTACATTCTAGCTGTCATCCTTTAAATGACCAGTGCCAGGTCAACCCATGGAGATGCCCTTATCGAATCAATTTACCGTGGAAACTGAGCAAGAGGAGGATGGGCGCTGGATTGCAGAGATTTTGGAAATCCCTGGGGATCTGGTTTATGGCGAGACTCAGCAACAGGCGATTGCCTATGTTCAGGCGCTGGCTTTACGGGTGATGAATGATTTGAGATAGTGATGAAATTGAGGCAAAAATGCTTGCCCGGATTGCTAAAAAGACTGGGTTGACTCCAGAGGATTTATAAGGAAATCCAGGTTCTATAGCGGTTCTCGGTAGGGTGTGATGTCCTGTAGGTCAGTTGGGGCTGGCAGGGGGCAGGGGCACTCGCGATAAATCGGGTGCTGATGGATTGGCGCTCAACCCTATTTTATGACCTACATTCCGTGGCGTCTGCTCATCTCTGAGAGTATGATCGCTGTTTGTTGTTTGTCACTAGAGGTCAACTAGGCCGCCACCACCAACGACACCGAGGGCTTCATCTCTGGCAGGGGCTTGCCTTCCTCCTGATACCAGCTAATCAGCGACTCAATTACCTCCTGGCCCTTTGTAGCCGCCTCTCCATAGGTCTCGCCGTGGGTGTGGAACTTCTGAAAATCGAACTCAGGCAGATGCACCAGGTATGCCCCATCTTCCTGAGACCACACGATCACCATGCTGTATTGCGGCGTTGTCATGACTCTCTCTCCTTAAGCAGCCGAAGTCTTAGCTCAACTTCCTTTTCGAGGTAAAGCCGGGCATCGTCGCTGTCCTTCCCTGAGATGGTCAGCGGGTGGTCGGGCAGCAGTTCATGCCGCCATCGGGTGTGGCTGCCCTTACCAGGGCTCCACGTAAAGCCCGCCTTCAGCAGAGCCTTCTTCAGCTCACGAACTTTCTTCGGCATCAACTCACATCACCTGTCACTTCCATTATCCAGCCCCTCATGTAGATTCGCCCAAAAAATTCAAAGACAGGAGTAGGCAAAGACGGCACTCATGGGCTGGCTGATGGAGGCTTTGGCTTAAATCGAGTGGGCGTCTTCTCTGGAGGAGCTATGCTCATTTCTGGTGTATGGAGGGAAAAGAAGGAAGGGCGTATCCTGCTGGATGAAGTAAACCACCAGATCAGGAAGACACCATGAATGACGACCATCTTATTTCATTGCTCCCCAGCGAGACAACGGAGAACTTCAGCGGGTAGTGGATTAACGTAAAGGATAGAGAGAAATCAGGTAACGCCGTCGCATGTCTAGCGTTTGAGGGAGTAGGATCGGTGACCATTGAGATGGCCTGTCCAACCTGTGGGTCTCATGACATCTCCAAGAACGGCACCACTCGGCGCGGTAAGCAAAACGACAAGTGCCGAGACTGCAACCGCCCGTTCGTTGAGGATTCCCAGTGGAAGCCAAAAGCCAAGGACACTGGGGCTTTCGTGGATCTCCTGCTGTTAGAGAAAATTCCGTTAGCCGGTATGGCTAGGGCGGCCAATGTCTCGGAAAGCTGGCTCCAGGCCTATGTCAACGCATGCTACGAAGCGGTGCCTAAAGCGGCAGAGGTCGTCCCCAAGGCTAAAGGCAAGCTGAAGGTGCAGATGGATGAACTCTGGGCCTTTGTCGATCACAAAGGCAACAAGCCGTGGGTCTGGGTGGCGATGGATGCGGATACCCGAGAGATTATCGGCTGTCATATTGGCGACCGCTCTCGGGAATCCGCGATGGCCCTATGGCAGTCCATCCCAGCGGTCTACCGCCAGTGTGCCAAGGTCTACACCGACTATTGGGAGGCTTACGTCACTGT
>NZ_JACJRS010000211.1 GCF_014697375.1 Phormidium sp. FACHB-1136 | reverse complement strand
CCTTGCGACACAGTGATTTCAACCTAGGACTTTATGGTCAACGCTGGCGCTGTGCCATGGAAGTCTGGGCGGATCTCGCCTTTCAGTTGATGGCCCTGAAACCCCACAAGCACCTCTATTTCCAGCGTGGTCTACACGTTCTAGCCCTGATGCAGCAAGCGATCTAGCCACGTTGTCACCCGTTAAGGTTGGAGTCAGATTCCTCAGCCCTGGACATTGAGCCTCGACCGCACGAATGGGTCGTTTGGCTCGGTTCACTTCAACATCTTGATGCTGGGGATGGTCCACGAAGGGGTGGCCTTCCCGCTGTTCTGGACCATGCTAGACAAGCGGGGTAACAGCAATAGCGACGAGCGCATCGACTTACTGGAGCGCTTTGAGCGGGTGTTTCCCAACGCCCAGGTGCGATGTTTGACGGGCGACCGGGAGTTTGTGGGTAAGGACTGGTGCAGCTACCTGCTGTTGCCGAAGACCCTGCCCTTCCGCCTCCGGTTGCGGCACAGCGACCAAATCAGTTCCCGTTCTGGCAAGTCTCGTCAATCGGGAGAGCGGGTCTTTGCCAGTCTCAGGGCCGGGGAAACGAGGATCCTGTCCGGCCAACGATGGGTGTGGGGCCGACGGGTCTACGTTGTCGCCACTCGCCTGAGCGATGGTGAACTCTTGATTCTCGCCACCAACGCCGCCCCTCAGACCGCCCTCGCCGACTACCGCTTACGCTGGGGCATCGAAACCTTGTTTTCTGCCCTCAAAACCCGAGGCTTCAACCTCGAATCCACCCACTTCTGCCAGGCCGAACGCCTCAGTAAACTCGTTGCCCTCCTCTCTTTGGGCTTCTGTTGGGCCATGCTCACCGGACTCTGGCACCATCAGCACCAGCCGATTGCCATCAAAGCTCATGGCCGCAGGGCCATGAGTCTCTTCCGCTATGGCTGTGATTTCCTTCGTCGTATCTGCTGCGATCTGGCTCTATGGTCTGCCGAGTTTGACCAGGTGATTAAACTTTTGTCCCCGTACTGAGAGGCTATATATCTACCGATGTCCACATGAGTTTGTGATCTACTGATTCTGTGGTATTTTGGAGCAAGAAACTTTTCGAAGGAAGGAATTACCTAATTTATGATAGTGTCAATTGACAATTACTCGGAATTTACAAAAGAAGTTTTAAATAGTAGCTCACCCGTGTTGGTCATGTTTTGGACAACCTGGAGTGGACCTTCTAAGGCACTCATGCCCACAGTGGATCAAATATCTGAAGACTACAGCGACCAAGTGAAGGTGGTGGAGGTCTGTGGCGATAGCTGCCCCGAGAATTCGACTGTTTTCAAGGCATACGACGTCAGGAGTGTCCCCGTGTTTATGGTCTTTAAAGGAGGTGAAATCACTGGTAAGATTACCAAACCGGCGAGTCGAGACGAATTAATCCAACTCGTCGGGTTGTAAATCAACCGCAACAGTCGAAGAGATTTTTAGTGGGAACACTCAAACTGAACCACAACTCCTCCCTGCTGAAATACCTGTCTGCAACATTCCCGGTAGGCTGAAGGAGATAATGAGTATAGTTGACCTAAGCAGGTAGGTCAGCCCACCTGCTTAGGTCAACTGTGTGATCTACAGAGATGCTAAAAAAGCTTCTGTCAAGTGCTCCAACGGCTTCGTCAAACTCTCTTTTCCGTGCTTAAGCGTCTCTCCATGAGCTTGTAACGCTTGAGGTAACCAATCTCCACTTCCTGCACGTTCGAGTGACTGAGTAATTATTTCAGGAGGGCACCTCGATTAATTGAGTATCCAGGGAATTGCCATCTCAAAAAAGAACACAGTGAGACAGAAATAACCTTTCTATCGCACTGTGTCAGTCGTGATTAAAATGAATCTACTAGTGTCGTCTTATTGTCTTGATTAAAACCATTTAATTCAGAACAGGTTCTCGTATTTCCCAGAAGATGAAGCGTATAAAGTTATAGGTTAAGTTCTTCAGGCCCACGTTGACTTTAGCACGACCTAAACCGATAGACCTTAACGCCTTTCCGCCCAGTTGCATGACCCACGCACCAAAGACATGCTCAACGTGACTGCGAGTTTTAGAGCGCTCTGTATTCTTTTCCTTCTGTTCTTCACTCAACGGTCGATTGCGATAAGGGCGTTCATGAATATGACTTGTCCAGTTTAAGAAGGCCAATTCAAGGTTGAAGTGCAACACCTGCTCAAATCCGCTTGCAGCCATGGATCGGTCACTAGACCCACGAGAAGTCCTATAGCCTGCTGCGGCTGTGCTGTGCCGTGTTCCTGGTTGTGGCCATCGCCGCAAAGACTGACAGCGGCTATGAGACAGGGTGTTGCACTTCAGATTTGAATCTGCGTTTTATGGGGGTCATTCTGCCATTCTTCTGGAATCTGTCCTTGTTTTAAGTCTTCTTTCTCTCGTTTCGTCATCTTTTGCTTTGGGACGGCTATCAAGGTGGCATCCATAATCTGACCGCCCTGAGCTTGATAGCCCTGTTCATTTAGATAGTCTGAGAATTGCTCAAAGAGAGTCTCTAAGCTGATATGCATTTAAATTGCATTGATTGTGTTTCCTTTGTTTTTGATCTTGCGATCCCAGTTGATGACAAGCTGCCCTTCGTTCAACAGGTTATGAACAAGCGCTTCTAAATCCTCAATCGACTCAAATAGACGATTGGCAATGAATTCCTTTGCAGAGTGCCAAACTAACTCGATTAAATTATAGTCCGGACTGTAGGGTGGCAGAAATTCTAAAACAATGTTGGGCATCTCCTTCGCTATCTTCTCTAGAATCTCTGCCTTTTTATGAATACTTGCATTGTCTAAAATGATAAGAATCTTAGGGCCATCCTGCTCAAAGTCTTCAA
>NZ_JACJRS010000210.1 GCF_014697375.1 Phormidium sp. FACHB-1136 | reverse complement strand
AATCGCTTGGAGGTGTGCTTTAAGGGCTTGCTCTTGGTCTGGGTTCATGACTTTAGCTATGTAGTAGATCGCTTTGATTCTCGCTGATACAGCTCAGCTTTTCCAGTGCCCAGTCCTCTTAAGCATTTCTACTCATCACAAAGGTGACATGCTCCCGATAGCCTGATAGCCTGCCTCCAGTAGGTTTTCTTTCCATGGCTGAGTTAAGTCAGCGGGAATCAAATAATGATTGCAGGATGGCTTTGTATCCCTAAGCAATACGGCTTTATAGGACAAGGGCACCTCGATTAATTACCATTTGGCAGCTTTCGAGAAGCTGGAAACCTTGGAATCACGTTGTCACTCCTAGGGAAATCTGGTTTTTTCGAGGTGCCCACAAGACTTCGGGATAGTCAAGTTCATAAATAGTCGCGTCTGGCTGCCACGGATATCGGTAAGCACGGGTATCTAGTCCTGAGGCTAAAAGGACGACTTGGCTCCCGTTAGCGTGGGAAAGTAAGTCATCAAAGAACCGAGTCTGCACCGCCACATAGGCTTGATCCTGGGACGTGAGCTGTTGATCAACCCGCTGAAAAGCCTCTTCGTCAGCGAGCAACTCTGCAAAGGGGTCATGAAAGAGTCGGTCATGGCGACTCGATTCACGGGCTCTCATGGCCGCCATCATACGGGCGGAAAAAGGAACAAACTTACCATAGTCTTCGGCTGTACTGGGTGACTGAGTATCGTCCATGAACCTAGCTCAGATAGATGATTGGGAAGATGGCTAAGCAGATTATTTCAGTTGGATTACCGCTGCCTGTATCGTTTACAGCCAAAGCCGATAGACACCCTGAAATTGGCTGTATACCTTGATTAGTTCATTTATACACCACATGGTGAGAAGCCCCAGAGCTAGGGGATTACAACCAGTGCTAGTAGGTTGGGTTCCGCTTCGCTACACCCAACACTCACCGAGGAGTCCGGACTTGTTGGGTTTTGCTATCGCGCCACCCAACCTACGAAAAATCAGGGCTTTTGGGGATTGTGTCAATCAGCCAGGATCGCCCCTAGATCAAACCAAACAGGGGGGTGCTTTTGGGATGAGGGCAGAGCCGGGGCTACAATAGACAGACTATTGCAATCAATCGTTTGTTGGAGCGGTTTATGACCACTGCGGCCCCCGCCAAAACCGAGTCTGCCAAAACCCAGTACGAGGCCATCATTGGTCTAGAAACCCACTGCCAGTTGTGCACCGAAACCAAGATTTTCTCTCCGGCCTCCACCGCCTTTGGGGCCGATCCCAACACCTACATCGACCCGATTGTGCTGGGGATGCCGGGGGTGCTGCCCGTGCTGAATCAAAAGGTGCTGGAGTATGCCGTCAAGGCGGGGCTGGCCCTGAACTGCCAAATTGCGCCCTACTCCAAGTTTGACCGCAAGCAGTACTTTTATCCCGACCTGCCCAAAAACTACCAAATCTCCCAGTACGACCTGCCCATCGCCGAGCACGGCTGGCTAGAGATCGAGCTAATCGACAAGAAAACCAAGGAAGCCACCCGCAAGCGCATCGGCATCACCCGGCTGCACATGGAAGAGGACGCAGGTAAGCTCGTCCACGCCGGCAGCGACCGTTTGGCGGGTTCCACCTACTCCCTGGTGGACTACAACCGGGCCGGGGTGCCCCTGGTGGAAATTGTCTCAGAACCAGACATTCGCACCGGGCAGGAAGCCGCCGAATATGCCCAAGAACTGCGCCGCATTGTCCGCTACCTGGGCATCAGCGACGGCAACATGCAGGAAGGCTCCCTGCGCTGCGACGTGAACATTTCCGTACGCCCCGTGGGCCAGAAGGAATTTGGCACCAAGGTGGAGATCAAGAACATGAACTCCTTCAGCGCCATCCAAAAAGCCATCGACTACGAAATCGAGCGGCAAATTAAGGCCAACGAAACGGGCGAGAAAATCGTCCAAGAAACTCGCCTGTGGGACGAAAGCACCCAGCGCACCAAGAGTATGCGCTCTAAGGAAGGCTCTAGCGACTACCGCTACTTCCCCGAACCCGACCTGCCGCCGATTGTGGTTTCTGTGGCCCAGAAAGAGGCTTGGCAAGGGGAACTGCCGGAACTTCCCGCCCAAAAGCGTAGCCGCTACGAGGAAGCCTTTGGCCTCTCCGCCTACGATGCCCGTGTGCTCAGCGACGAGCGCAGCATTGCCGAATTCTTTGAGGCCACCGTTGCCACTGGGGCTGACCCCAAACTCACCGCCAACTGGCTCACCCAAGACATCGCGGCCTACCTGAACTCCGAAAAGCTCTCGATTGACGAACTGCCCCTGAAGCCGGAAATGCTGGCGGAACTGGTGCAGCTGATCGAAGCGGGCACCATCAGCAACAAAATCGGCAAAGACCTGCTGCCCGAACTGCTCACCCAGGGCGGTTCCCCCCAGGCCATGGTGGAGGAACGCGGCCTCAGCCAGATTTCCGACCCCGCCCAAATCGAAGCGATGATCGACGAAGTTCTCGCCGCCCACCCCGAAGAACTGGAGGCCTACCGGGGCGGCAAGAAAAAGCTGCAAGGCTTCTTTGTGGGGCAACTGATGAAGGCCAGCGGGGGCCGTGTGGATCCTAAGCTCAGCAATCAACTGCTTAGCAAAAAGCTGAATGGCTAGACTGGCTTAGCCTGTGCGATTCATCGCCATCGAGGCCCATCCTCTTCAAGCCACAAGGCTGAAGGCAGATGGCTGACTGCCTGACACATCTTTATGCCGCCTCCCAGGGGGGCAATTGACATCGTATGGACTGGATCCTAGAGAACCAGATGCGGTCATAGTACTGGTCTTCGGCGTTTTTAGAGGCAAAGCAGGGTTCAGGGTCAACGGTGAGCAGGGGGATGGGTTGGAGCAACGGACGCCCTTTGTTGACGGCACCCTTGAGCCAGCGGAGG
>NZ_JACJRS010000021.1 GCF_014697375.1 Phormidium sp. FACHB-1136 | reverse complement strand
CTCTTGGCACGGATGGCGGGCTGGGTAACGGTGCAGTACCTGGTTCTGGATGGTCACTTTGGCAACAACAAGGCCCTCTGCATGGTGCGTCAGCATCCGTTGTATCTAATTTCTAAGTTACGCGCTGACTCGGCCTTGCATCAGCCTTATACCGGAGCCCATCCCCAGGGCAAGTATGGCGCGAAGCTCGACTACCAGGCCTTGCCCGCCGACGGGTTGATCCAGCAGACCACCACCCGTCAGCGCGAGGGCACGATTCAAACGAATTGGGGTAGTCCTATTTCGTACAGGCTAGAGAATAATCAGGCGACCCTAGAGACCTTACGGCAGTAGATTGCTGTTTTTGGCTGTTTTTTCTCTGACCCGTAGATTAATGCACTACCCGAATTGGTACCATGGCACCGCTGTCCATGCGCAATTCGCTCACCCCCTCAATGTCGTCATCCTCGAAAAAATCAACCTCCGCACCCAAGCCAGGGCCCATGTCATTCTCTTCAGCAGCGACTTAACCTTGGCTGCTACCGACCTCGTGCACTATTACCGCTTGCGCTTTCAGATTGAATTTAATTTCCGCGATGCCAAGCAATTCTGGGGTCTCGAGGACTTCATGAGCGTCAAGCCCATCCCCGTGACCAATGCCGCCAATCTCGCCTTCTTTATGGTTAGCCTTTCCCATACCCTCCTCAAAATCCTGCCCCTCTCCCAGACCGAGGCCTCTATCCTCGATCTCAAAGCCTACGCTCGCGGCTACCGCTATGTCACCGAACTCATCGATCTCCTTCCGCAAAAACCCACACCCAGTTTCTGGACGCAAGCCCTCAACCGCTTCGCCAACTTAGGGCGTATTCATCCCGCGCCTAGCCACCCTAACTCTGCCTAATCTGGCGAAGGTATTGTGAAGGAGAAGGGGATTAAGGATGGGGCCAAGACGGGACGCTTTATTCATTGGATTACTCTTAGCCTGCCTAGCGTTAGTCTTCCTGGCCCAGGGCTCCGGGGGCTCCGGCTAGGGTTTGCTTGGGAGAGCAGGTGAGAATCATAATTGCCAGGGTCAAAATGTAGGGAGCGGCATTGAACAGGTAGTAGTAGGCATCAATGCCGACGGATTGGAATGCAGGGCCGAGGGCTTGGGCACCACCAAACAGCAGCGACGCCCACAGACATTGCCAGGGCTGCCAGCGAGCGAAAATCACCAGGGCCACCGCCATCAAGCCTTGGCCGCTGGAGATGCGCTCCGTCCACACCCCAGGGAAGTAGAGGGACAGGGACGCGCCACCGATGCCCGCCAAAAAGCTGCCCATCACAATGCTGGCCATCCGTACCTTAAAAATCGAAATCCCCATCGCTTTAGCCGCTTCGGGGCTATCGCCCACCGCCCGCACATACAGCCCCCAGCGGGTGGACTTGAAAAACCAGCTCATCAGCGGCACTACCGCCACCCCCAGCAAAAACAGCGGGCTAATTTGCAGGGCCGACTGCACCTGGGGAATACTGCTCCAATTTCCGGCCCCTAGGGTGGGCAACTGGGGCGCTTGGGGCTGAATGAAGGGCTTGCCCAGGAAATTGGCCAATCCGCCGCCAAAGATAATCATGGCGATGCCCGTGGCCACATCGTTCACCCTGGGTTGCTGGGAAAGCCAGCCGTGGATGGCCCCCAGTCCCATTCCGGCCAGCCCCGCCACCAACACCCCCAGCCATGGGGACAGGACAGGGCCAACGGTGCCGGAAGTGAGGTAAGAAACGGCGTAGGCGCTCATGGCCCCCATCAGTAGGGTGCCCTCTAGGCCCAGGTTAATCTTGCCGCTTTTTTCAGTCAGACATTCCCCCAAACTGACAAACAGGAACGGTACGCTGCCCCGCAGGGTACCGGCCAAAATGCCCAGGGGAACCCCCCACCAACCCAACGCTTCTGCCGCCATAGATAAACCTCTTGAGGATGGAACAATAGGACTGGTTGCAAGATGAGTGGATCCCCCCTAGCCCCCCTTGAGCAGGGGG
Source organism: Phormidium sp. FACHB-1136 (assembly GCF_014697375.1). GTDB lineage: Bacteria > Cyanobacteriota > Cyanobacteriia > Phormidesmidales > Phormidesmidaceae > Nodosilinea. The sequence continues at coordinate 64,261 of NZ_JACJRS010000021.1, read as the reverse complement.
GAACTGGACTCAAACCGCCCCTTACTTCCTTACTGAAGGATGGATCGAATTCAAAGTCTCCCTTTCCAAGGAGGATTTAGGGGGATCCCCAGGGTGTAGCGAATAGCGACAAGCCCTACGCCGAAACGCTGGGGCTGGGGGCAATTCGATCTGGACGATCTTGGAAAATGGGGAAGCGCCCGTAGAGGGAATCGCTGAACAGCACACAGAGAAAAACGATGCCTTGGAACACCATCACCGTGGCATCGGGCAGGCCGTGGGAGCGCTGCAAAATGCCACCGCTGGCCAAAATACCCCCCAGCAGCACCGACACCAGCACCATCGCCAGGGGATTATGGCGCGACACAAAGGCCACCAAAATCCCGGCATAGCCGTAGTTGGAGACGATGGACTCGTTCAGCCGCCGCTGCACCGCCGCAATTTCTACCATGCCCGCCAATCCGGCGCAGGAACCACCCAAAAAGCAGATGGCCAAGGTGAGCTTGCCCACGGGCAACCCGGCCATGCGGGCAGCGCGGACATTGCCTCCGGCGGTGCGGGCGGCAAAGCCAAAGGTAGTGCGCTGCATCAGCACGTAAGCCAGGATGCAGGCAATGACGCCATAGATCAGACCATAGTGAATGCGGGTGGTGGGTAGGTTGCCCAGCCAAGCCGTCTGAACAATCTCGAAGCTGGAGGGCTTGGAGACAAAACTAGGATCCCGCATCGGCCCCTGGACTAGGTGGTTGAGGAGGGCGATGGCGATGTAGTTCATCAACAAACTGCTGATAGTTTCGTTGACGCCGCGATAGTGCCGCAGGGCACCGACGGCCATAATCCACAGCCCCCCAGCCAAAATCGCCGCCAGGGCCATGATTACTAGTACCAGAAATCCCGGCATAGCTGTACCCAGCCACAACCCAGTCAGGGTTGCGGCGAGGGCACCCATTACCAAGGCTCCCTCATTGCCAATCACCACCAGGCCCAAGCGGGCGGGCAGGGCGGTACAGAGGGCCGTCAACATCAACGGCGAGGCCCGCAGCAGGGTATTCTGCCAAGCACTCCAACTGCCAAAGGCCGCTCGAAAGATAGATCCGTACACCTGAAAGGGGTTGGCTCCGGCCAGGGCGCAGAAGATCCCAAAGATCATCAGCGCCACCAGCACCGCTGCCGCTGGAATGACGACGGCTTCGAGGGAACGCCGCCAGGGTTGGGTAGAAATCATAGGTTTAGATGCCTCGCCTAGCTGACGGAACCGTTGACGCCTTCGATCAGGTAGTCCATCTTTTCGAGCTCGATGTCCTCAATGGAGAAGCCCTTGTCGGCGGGCAGAATTTCCTTACCGTCGTTGGTGTTGAGGGGGCCGTTATAGATGATCAAATCGCCACTTTTCACTCCAGCCATGGCGGCATCACCAGCCGTTTGGGCTTCGGCGGTCACGGCTTCGCCGTAGGGGGAGAGCTTACAGAAATTGTCCGCTAGGCCACCCCGCAGAATGTGGGGAATATCCCCAGCCATCAGGGTTTTGCCCTCCATGAACTGCTGCCCCAGAGAGGTGTAAATACTCGACCAATCCCACTCGGCCCCGGTGAGGTAGCCCTTGGGAGCCAGGGGGCCTTGGTTGGCATGGTAGCCGGAGGAGAAAATGCCCCGACGTTCGGCGGTTTCAATCACCACCTTGGGGCTGTCTACGTGGCAGGTGATCACGTCAATGCCCTGGTCGGCCATGCTGTTGGTGGCTTCGGCCTCCTTCACCGGAGACGCCCAGTCCCCCGTAAAGATCACCTGGGTGGTGGCCTCTGGGTTCACGGAACGCGCCCCCAGGGTAAAGCTGTTGATGTTGCGGAGCACCTGGGGAATGGGCTTCGCCGCCACAAAGCCGAGGCGACCCGATTTGGACATATGCCCTGCCACCACGCCCGCGACGTACTGGGCTTCGTCGATATAGCCGAAGTAGCTCCCCACGTTATTGGGGTGGACGCCATCCTGGTACAGCCCTCCGGCATGGAAGAACTGCACGTCGGGGAACTCCTGCGCTAGGGCCAGAATGTGGGGATCGAAGTAGCCGAAGGAGGTGGGGAACAGCACCTTGGCCCCGTCAATTTCGATCATGCTGCGCATGGCCTCGGCCACGGCGGTGGTTTCAGGGACGCTGGCCTCTTCCACCAAGCGAATACCGGGCACGTTCGCCGCCATCGCCGCTGCCCCCTCGGCGTGGGCTTGGTTATAGCCAAAGTCATCCTTGGGGCCAACGTAGATAAACCCCACCACCAGTTCCTCAATGGGGGCACTGCCTTCTCCGGTGGCTCCGGCTTCTCCAGTAGTGGGAGGCTGGGCGCAACTGGTACCAAACTTAGCGGTGAGGCCAAAGGCCGAGGTGGCCAACAGACCACGCACCACTTGGCGACGGGACAAGGGCAAAGGACGACGGCGATCAATCATGGCGGGGCATCTCTCAGGGATGGAACGGGAGCAGATGGAACAACAAACGACAAAACCACAAAAAAACTCAGGGGAACAACGTCTCACCTGCGTTCCTTAAGAATTGGTAAATTCCTAGGGGTTAGTTGTATCAAGGACCACTTTTTGACCCTTTTGCCTGAGATTTTCTAGGCGTGGCGGGGTAGCAACATCCTTCCATTCCCCGAATTTCTTGTCCTCCCATGGATCTGGTGCCTAGCGAGGTTTGGCAAACACCTGCACCCAGTAGGGGCGTCCGCCACCCTCGGCATAGCCCACCCCAAGCTCCTGAAAGTTGGGATTGAGGATATTGCGACGGTGCCCCGCACTGTTCATCCAGGATCGCATCACCGCTTCGGGGCTGGTTTGGCCCATGGCCACGTTTTCGCCAATGGCCATCCAGCCGTAGCCTGTGGCATCAATGCGCGAACGCATCGTAGACCCATCGGAACCCTGATGGCTAAGGTTGCGGGTTGCGGCCATATCTTCGGCGTGGCGCTGGGCGGCGGTGGCCAGTTTGTCATTCAGGCGCAGGGGGGCAACTCCAGCTCGCTGGCGTTCGGCATTCACCAAGGTCAGCAGGGAATCGGGAATCGAAGTCTCCGCTTGGGCCAAGGTGAGGCGGGCGGGGCGGGGCTGACCTGGATTGGCCTGCACTGGGCTAACCCCGGCAAACCCGACGAAACAGCCCGCTATCAACACCAACGCCAATCGGTTCAGCCATCCTGACCGCTGCGATAGATAAGTCCCCATGGGTTATCTCCTTTTGTCCTAGAGTCCTTTTGTCCTAAAGCGTTATCAACGGAACTTCAGTTTCGTGAGAATTGAGTGAGGCGTTAGCGAGGATATTGGGCCATTAGCCGCTGCACTTCCCCAGCGTGGTAGGAACTGCGGGTGAGGGGAGAGGACACCACCTGCAAAAAGCCCTTGGCTTCACCCACGTCGCGCCAGGTATTGAACTGGTCGGGGGTAACGAACTCCACCACGGGCAGGTGCTTGGGGCTAGGTTGCAGATATTGACCCAGGGTAAGAATGTCGCAATCCACCGCCCGCAGGTCGTCCATCACCTGCTGCACTTCGGCGTCGGTTTCCCCTAGGCCCGCCATCAGGCCGGATTTGGTATACACCGAGGGGGCTAGTTCACGGGTGCGGCGCAGCAGTTCTAAAGACCGCTGGTAGTCGCCCTGGGGCCGGACCCGACGATAGAGGCGGGGCACGGTTTCGGTGTTGTGGTTTAGGACTTCGGGCTTTGCGGCCAGAAGGGTGTCCAGGGCGTTCCAGTTGCCGCACAGGTCAGGGATCAGCACCTCAATGGTGGTCTTGGGCGACTCTCGCCGCACCGCCTCAATGCAGGCCACAAACTGACTGGCCCCGCCATCGGCCAAATCGTCCCGGTTCACGGAGGTAATCACCACATGGCTGAGGCCCATCCGCCGCACCGATTCCGCCAGCCGCAGCGGCTCCGTCGGATCCAACGCCTGGGGCTTCTTTTCAAAGTCAATGTCGCAGTAGGGGCAGGCGCGGGTGCAGGCTGGCCCCATCATCAAAAACGTGGCCGTTCCCGCCTGAAAGCACTCGCCAATGTTGGGGCAGGAGGCCTCTTCGCATACGGTATTGAGGCCGAGGTCTTGCAGAATCGCCTTCACGGCCCCCACCCGCTCCCATTGGGGAGCCTTTACCCGTAACCAGTCTGGTTTTACCGCCACAGTCTTAACCCTACGCGTACTCGGACATTCATCATAGCAAGCTGCCGATTCCTTCGCTGAGGGATCGGGGTATCCTAGACACAGGTACGGGTATGGGTTTAGGGCTCGATGGAAAAGCCATCTCCGGTACGTCGGTGTAGCATCTTGGTCTGCTATGGAGCCGCTGGGCTGCTGGCGGCGGGGGCATGGCGCGATTATTACTACCCCAACGGCTGGCATCCCGATGCCGCCTTTCAACCCATGCGGATCCATCGTTTGATGCCGCCCCTGCTCCAGGCTCCAGAGGGGCTGCTGACGGCCAACACTCGGATTGAAATATCGTTGCAAGCCCGCGAAATTCGGCTTTACCAAAACGATCAGGTGATTCTGCAAGCTTCGGTGGCGGTGGGTCAAGACGATTGGCAAACCCCCATGGGCGAGTTTGCGGTGCGCGATATGCGCGTCAACCCTGTGTGGCGGCACCCCATCACCCAGGAACCCGTTGGGCCTGGGCCAAGCAATCCCCTCGGTTCCCGCTGGATTGGCTTTTGGGTCGAGGGCGAATACCACATCGGCATCCACGGCACCAACCAGGAAAACCTGATCGGCGAAGCGGTCTCCCATGGCTGTGTGCGAATGCTAGAAAAGGATATCCAATCCCTCTACAGCCATATTCAATTGGGTACACCTGTGATTGTGAAACCCTAGGCCGAAACGCCCACTTCGACCTCCGCCGTTGCGCTATTCACAACAACGCCATTCATCACTGGATTGTTGACGGTAGCGCCGTTCATGGACTGCCAGGGCTTACCATCCAGGGCCATTTGCTCAATCATGCTGGCCAAGCGCAGGGCTTTGAGCGCCTGTTCGCCACCGACAGAGGGCTGTTCGCCGCCGCGCACGCAGTTGATGAAATGTTCTAACTCGGCGTGGAGGGGTTCAATGTTGCTGGTGTAGACCTTTTCAATCAGGCCATCCTGACGGTAGAGCACCTGCCCGTAGTCGCTGGAGCAATCGGCGGTGGTTTGGCGATGGATCAAAATCTCGTTGTTGAGGAAATCCGCCTCGGTGAGGGAGTTTTTGCAGTGGGCCATGATGGTGCGAATCTTGCGATGGGTCACCTTGCTGGCGATGAGGGTGGCTACAATGCCGTTGCTAAAGCCCAGGGTGGCGGTGACATAGTCTAGATAGTCAGAATGGGCCACACGTCCCCCGCTGGCGGTGAGGGTTGAGACCTCAGAGTTGGCCAGTTCCAGCAACAGGTCGATGTCGTGGATCATCAGATCCAGCACCACCGAGACATCGTTGGCCCGCTGGGCATAGGGGCTCATACGACGGGCTTCTAGGGCCAGCAGGGACTCGGTTTTGAGAACTTTATGGAGTTCTTGGAAGGCGGGGTTGAAACGCTCGATGTGGCCCACCTGCAAAATGCAGTTGGTTTCGGCGGCAGCGTTGACCAGGGATTCAGCCTCGGCAATGCTGGCGGCAATGGGCTTTTCAATCAGCACATGCACCCCCGCCTGGAGACAGGCCATCCCGACCGTGTGGTGCAGCCGGGTGGGCACCGCCACACACACCGCATCCACATGCTGAATGAGATCGTGGTAGTCCTCAAAAAAACGCACCCGATACTTGCCAGCGGTATCCAGCCCCCGCTCCACATTCACATCGGAAATACCAACCAGTTCGACATCCTTAAAACGGCTGAGCACGCGGGTATGGTGTTGGCCCATGTTGCCCACACCAATAACACCAACACGAATCGGATCCGGTAGATTGCGGGGTAAAGTCATAGCTAGGGCAGGGGTTAGGTTTGGTTGAGCCGTCCTAGACCGTGGGGCCAGGGAACCAGAAACCCAGCGCCACCGTGGGCGGAGGGGATACGGAGGATGGAATCGTGTGGGAGGATGGAGTTGGGTGGGCCGGGGCGAAATCATCCAGATACTATCACAATGCTTCAACTCGTGAAGATTGATAACGAAATCCGAAAATACTCTGGATAGAGGAAGTGCTATGGAGTAGCCCTTAGGTGATCGGATAAATCACCGAACATAGCCCGTGCCTACCCCTACCTCGGCCCTGGTTGCCCCTAGCCTAGGGAATGGGGTAACTAACGGGGACGATGATGTGTCAGTTTATGGGCTGGATCCTGGGGCAAGTCACTCCACCGGATCGGCGGTGGGGGAGAGGATCGAATCGAGGCTGCGCACAAGGATCTCCTCTAGCCTTGGCCCTTGGGTGGAGAGGATGCGCCATTCCCGCCCTGCGTAGACTAGGCTTTCCCCTTCGCGAGGAATTTTCTGCATTTGATAGATTAAAAAGCCGCCTAGGGTTTGGTAATCGTCGCTGTAGGGCAACTCTAGCCCCAGAAGCTGATTGACATCATAGAGATCGGCCTGGGCCTTCACCCGGTAGGACTGATCATCAAGGCGCTGCACCAGGGCATCCTCGCCCTCCTCCGGGGGATGCACATCGCCGATAATCTCCGTGGTCAAATCCCGCAGGGTGAGCAATCCAGCGGTGCCGCCAAACTCATCTACCACCATCACCAGTTCCTGTCCAGTGCGCTGCATGGTGGCCAAAATTTCGTGGAGGGGGGTGTATTCCGGCACAAACCGAGCGGGCTTGATCCAGGGCTGGAGGGGGGTGTCGGGGGTGATGGTCTGCTGGGCGAGGGGCTGGAGCAAGTGCTTCAGATCCACCATGCCCTGGATGTCGTCGAGAGAATCGCCCATGACCGGGTAGCGGGCGTGTTCTGTGGTGGCCATGGCCTCTAGGAGATCGCCAAAGCAGGCCGATAGGGGCAGGGCGTGAATTTGGGTGCGGGGGATCATAATTTCCCCGGCGGTCACATCCCGAAATTCAAACACGTTATTCAACAATTCCCGCTCTTCCGCTTCCAGGCCGGGGGTTTCGGTGGTGGTGCGGATGATCAACTGCAACTCCTCCGGCGTCAGGCGACTATAGCCAAACTGGTCGCTATACTCAATTCGCACCAGCCGCAGCAAGCGCCGGGTCGATTGGTTCAAAATCCAAATGAAGGGATTAAACAGGCGGGCAATGGTGAGGCTAGGTGGCCCTAAAAATCTTGCCAGTTGCTCTGGATAGAGCATTGCCACGGATTTTGGGCAGAGTTCCCCCAGCACAATTTGCAAGTAGGCGACCCCAAAGAAAGCAATGGGAATCGCAAGGGTGTGGGCCAGAGCTTCCCCTTGTCCTGGGCTCAGGGGCGTTTGGGCCAAGCCGTAGGCCACAATTACCGCCATGGTGCCTTCGCCAATCCAGCCTAGGGCCAAACTGGAGAGGGTGATACCAAGCTGGGTGGTGGAGAGCAAGCGACCCAAACTGCGCTGAAGCTGCTGCACGGTTTTGGCCTGCACATCTCCTTGGGCCACCAGTTGGCTAATGCGAGATCGCCGCACCGATACAATCGAAAACTCAGCGGCGACAAAAAAGGCATTGATGCCAATCAGCAGTAGTACCGCCATCAGTCGAGACAGCACAGCGGCCATGGGCAAGGTGTCGGGAATCACCAGGTTGAAGCGTAGGAGGGAAAGGTGCATAGGGTGACAGCGCCCCAGGGTACCCCGCCATAGGGGGCATCGCCCGCTGGCTTACTGAACGCCACCATTAATCCGGGCCTTCACCTGCTCCAAAATGTCAGCCTCCTTGGCAAAGACCACTTCACCGGGGCTGTTGGTATTCCCCTCCCGGCTGACGGGGGTGCCACTGGTGGGTCGCGCATCGGGCTGGCGAATCCCGGTCAGGGCTTGACGCCCCAGGGTAAACCCCCAGGACGCACTGACCACGCCAGCCCCCATCATGAGCGACAATAAAATGAGTGTAAACGCAACGGCGGGGTTCATAGGGTGTCTCGTTGGGAGAACGGATGCAGCGGTTTAGTCTAACCTAGCCCACCACTCAGTGGCCCGGTTAGGATGCCTATTTTAGCAACATCTTATCGGTCGAGAACGCCCCTGGCCGGACAAAGGGAAATCGCCCACCGGGGAAAGGGCGACTCATCTGGCGCTAATCTGAAGACAGCGCACGAGGAATCAACCATGGGTATTGAACGGCGGATGTCGCGGGCCATGTTTGCCCAGACGGAGGTGGTAGAACTGCGGCAGATGTGCTTTACCCCAGGGCGGATGTTTGAGCCAGGGAAATACATCGCCGGAGATCTCCCCGATATTGCCTTCGAGATGGGGCTGGTGGAAACGCTGCCCCCGGTGCGCGGCCCCAGCGAAGAGCGTGATCCCCAGGCTAACCCCCCAGCCTAGGGCAAGATGATTTGCCAAGGAAAGGCCGTATGATGAAGGGCGGTGATTCAATCGCTGTCACACCTAGCGGGCCAATCTCCCCATGAAGATTACCTACGATCCAGAACGCGACATTTTGCAAATTGCCTTCAGCAGCGGCGACATTGACGAAACGGCCCGTCTTTCGCCCAACCTCATCCTCGACTACGACGACGACGGCCATGTGGTGGGGATGGAAATTCGGCAGGCTTCCCAGCGGGTGGAAAGCCCGATGACGGTGTGTTTCACCGTTGGCCCAGCCAATATGGATAAGCCACCGATTTGACCAGCTATTTATTGAATGACCGAAACACCGACTTCATCGAATAAGCTAACTCACCAAATGAGGGGGCGTCATTAACATATCCTCAACCAGGACGATAGACGGCTAGGGGTGCGACCACCTGCCCTCCCCAAAGGAGTAGCACAATGACAGAATTAGCCTTTTCCAGCGGCAGGGGAAGGGATGCCACTAAGCAAGGGATTAGATCCAGAAAGGGAACTTCGAGATAGACTACCACCTTAAGCCACGCGCCCATAGCTGGTGGACGGCTCGAAACTGCGCACCTGCTTAGCCTGGAGGTAAACGGCCTGCCCAGGCTGAAGATCGAGCTGGTGGTATTGTTCGCGGTTGATGTGGGCGGTGAGGGGGTGGCCGTTGTCTAGGGTGAGTTCGACCCGCAGCGTCCAGCCCAGATGAATGATGTGGTTTACCGTGGCCCCCAGACTACCGCTTTGGGGCGTGGCAAAAATCTCGATATCGTGGGGGCGCAAAAATACCTCGCCGTGGCTGGGCACATCGTGGTGCAGCGCCTTCCATGTGGGGTCGGGGGAGAGCACGTTGACGGCCCCAACGAAGCTCATCACAAAGGGGGTGGCGGGGTTTTCGTAGACCTCCGCCGGAGAACCCACCTGTTCAACCCGCCCATGGTTCATCACCACAATGTCGTCGGCAATTTCCATCGCCTCCTCCTGGTCGTGGGTGACGAAAACCGTAGTGACGTGAACCTCATTGTGCAGACGCCGCAGCCAGTCCCGCAGATCCTTGCGCACCTTGGCATCTAGCGCCCCAAAGGGTTCATCCAGCAACAACACCTGGGGTTCGATGGCCAAGGCCCTGGCTAGGGCCACCCGCTGCCGTTGCCCCCCGGATAGCTGGGCCGGATAGCGATCCCCAAAGCCCGTGAGCTGCACCAGTTCCAGCAGGGTATTGACCCGATGTTTGATCCGTTCCTTGGGCCACTTTTGCAACTCTAGGGCAAAGGCAATGTTGCGCCGCACGGTCAGGTGTTTGAACAGCGCATAGTGCTGAAACACAAAGCCCACATTGCGATCCTGCACGGTTTTGTGGGTGGCGTCCTGGGCCGAGAGGTAGATGCGGCCTGTATCCGGCTGCTCTAGCCCCGCAATCACCCGCAACAGAGTAGATTTGCCTGACCCCGATGGCCCCAGCAGCGCCACCAAAGAACCACTCTTCACCTCCAAGCTCACCGGATGGAGGGCTTGGAAATCCCCAAATCGCTTGGACACTTGCTCAACCTGAATACCCATAGTGCGGCCTCAAAACCTAGAAAAGAGCCTACCCCGTGCGAGATTTCTAACCGATCCAGGCGGCTCTAGCTCGACGGGGCTAACTCAGCGTAGTTTCAAAACCACGTCCATGTCAATTCAGAAAAATTCTGGCTTGAATTTCAAATGTTTTGAGATACAAATTCAGTCAGGTTGTGCTACAGTCTCTCCAAGGAAATCCTCGGTAATCCCATCGAGATACCGTAGTTTTTGGAGAGTGATCATGACTAAGCCGTCTTTCCCCCTTGGGGGTCGTGTTCTGTCGCGCCGTTCGGTTGTGTTGTTTGCCGCTGGGTTGGGGATGGCGGGTGTGATTGCGGCTTGCGGTGCGCCCAGTTCCCCCAATGCCGCTTCTGACACGGGAACCTCTGCAACCTCCACCACGGGGGAAAAAGTAGAACTTACGCTGGTGTCCTACGCTGTCACCCAGGCGGCCTACGAGCAAATCATTCCGAAGTTTGCCGAGCAATGGAAAGCCCAAACCGGGCAGGAAGTCACGTTCAACCAAAGCTATGGCGGGTCGGGTTCCCAAACCCGCGCCGTGCTGGATGGCCTAGAGGCTGATGTGGTAGCCCTGGCCCTAGCGGGGGATACCAAAAAGCTGGAGGCGGGTGGCCTGATTGAACCCGGTTGGGAGAACGAAGCCCCGAACAACGCCATTGTGCATAAGTCGGTGGCAGTGCTCGTCACCCGCGAGGGCAACCCCAAAAACATCCAGGGCTGGGACGATCTCGCCCGCAACGACGTGGCTGTGGTAACGGCTAATCCCAAAACATCGGGTGGGGCCAAGTGGAATTTCCTGGGAGCCTGGGGGTTTAAGACGCAAACGGGGAGCGATGACGCTGCCGCCCTAGACTTTGTTAGCCGCATTTACCAAAACGTGCCCGTGCTACCCAAGGATGCACGGGAGTCCACCGATGTATTTTTCACCCGTGGCCAGGGCGATGTGCTGATTAACTACGAAAACGAGGTGCTGCTAGCGGCCCAAAAGGGCGAAATTTTGCCCTACATCGTCCCTGATGTGAACATTTCCATCGACAATCCCGTTGCCGTAGTGGATGCCAATGTGGACAAACACGGCACCCGTGAGGTGGCCGAAGCCTTTGTGGAGTTTCTGTTTACGCCAACGGCCCAGGAGGAATTTGCCAAGGTGGGCTTTCGGCCCGTGGATCCGACGGTGAGCGAAAAGTTTGCCGACCAATTTCCCAAAGTTACCACCCTGTTTACCATCGCCGACCTCGGTGGCTGGGACGCCATTGATCAGAAATTCTTCGCCGATGGGGCCATTTTTGACCAAATTCAAGCCAAAGTCGGCCAGTAGAGAGGCGCTGTAGCCTGACTTTCGCACGTACAGATTGGGGGATCCCCCTAAATCCTCCTTAAAAAGGGGGACTTTGACTCCAAACGGGAGACTTTGACTCCGGTTCCCCCCTTACCAAGGGGGGCTAGGGGGGATCTCCCACTACCTGGCCTATCCACATCGCTTTTTACAACCCATGACTCCCTCCCCGCCACTATCTCCATCCAACCTTTGGCACCAGTTTCGCCATGCCTCTTGGCCCTGGCGCATCACCTGGCTGTATCTGACACTGCTGCTGTTTTTGCCGATGGCGGCCCTATTGCTCCAAGCCCTAACCCTCAACCCAGCGGAGATCTGGCGCATTGCCACCGATCCCGTGGCCCTCTCAACCTATCGCGTCACCTTTGTCACCGCCCTAGTGGCGGGGCTGATCAACGGCGTAGCGGGGTTGATTATCGCCTGGGTGCTGGTGCGCTACGAGTTTCCCGGTCAGCGATTTTTAGACGCCATCATTGACCTCCCCTTTGCCCTACCCACAGCGGTGGCAGGTCTCACCCTCTCCACCATCTACAGCACCAACGGCTGGATTGGCGGCTTCCTCGAACCCTTTGGCATCAAGGTTTCCTTCACCCGATTGGGGGTGCTGGTGGCGATGATCTTCATTTCGTTGCCTTTTGTGGTGCGCACGGTGCAGCCCGTCCTGCAAGATTTGGAAGCCGAGGCCGAAGAAGCTGCTTGGTCGATGGGGGCCTCGCCGTGGCAAACCTTTTGGCGCGTGATTTTGCCGCCGCTGATGCCCGCTATTCTCACCGGGGTAGCGATGGGCTTTTCGCGGGCAGTAGGGGAATACGGATCGGTGGTGATTATTGCCGGAAATATTCCCTTTCAAGACCTGATTGCACCCGTGTTGATTATTCAACGCCTAGAACAGTTTGACTATGCCGGGGCAACGGTCATTGGTTCTGTACTGCTGTTGATTTCCCTGGGGATTTTGTTGGTGATTAATTTAATTCAAGCGCGAGGCCGACGATTCTATGACTAACGATTCTCTAAATCTTCAACTAACGGAAACTCAAGCTCGATCTAAACCTTCTAGAGATGGGTTCCCGTGGGCCAAGGGATGGCTCATTGCCTTCGTGTTTGGCTACTTAGCCCTCGTCCTCTTAATCCCAGCCCTCAACGTATTTATCCAAGCCCTTAAAGGGGGATGGCCGAGTTTAGTAGATACCTTTACCAGCCAGCACTTCCTAAATGCGGTGAGGCTCACCATCATTACAACCGCCATTACCGTACCGCTCAACACGATTTTTGGGCTTTGTGCGGCCATCTCCCTGGCTAATAAAAACTTTCCAGGACGCGCCCTACTGATTAGCATTATTGATTTGCCCTTCTCTATTTCTCCGGTCGTTGCAGGTCTGATGCTGGTACTGTTGTTTGGCAACCGGGGATGGTTTGGGCCAATACTGTATGCTCAGGGTATCAAGGTTATCTTTGCTCTTCCTGGCATTGTGATGGCGACCATCTTTGTCACCATGCCTTTTATTGCCCGCGAAATTCTCCCCGCCCTCGAAGAGGCTGGCACCGAGCAAGAAGAGGCCGCTGCTACCCTAGGGGCAACACCCTGGCAAACCTTTTGGCGGGTCACCCTACCCTCCATTAAGTGGAGTCTTCTGTATGGCTTGATCCTCTGTAATGCGAGGGCTATGGGCGAATTTGGGGCCGTGGCGGTGGTGTCTGGCAACATTGCAGGCAAAACCCAAACCCTGCCTTTGTTCATTGAAGAAGCTCACATTCAATACAATTCACAGGCTGCCTATACCGCTGCGTTGCTCTTGGCTGGGTTGGCTGTTGTCACCCTAGTGCTGAAATTTTTGTTGGAACGTTATGCCGGAGTACAGTACAAAGCTCATTAATGCGTTTAGGAATAGGTTTAGGACTGATTGACTGACCAAACTTGACAGAATTCAGATTCACTAAAGGGTCAGGAGACCTGACCCCTACATTACCCTAATGCTGTAGAGGGGCGGTTGCCGCACCTGGTTCAGCATCTCTTGTCTGTCAGACAGGATCTAGAGTTTGAAAAGTTTTTCCCTACCTGTTTAAGGAGGCCAACCATGGCGTTAGTTTCTCCAGACTATAGTCTCAATGCCCTACAGCTTCAGGCCCCAGAGAGCCTGGTACAAATTCAGGTTAAGGTTCGCATTCCCAAAGATCGTCACCCCGATCCGGTTATTTCTAATTTGATTAATCGCTATGGCCTCAAAGTGAACATTCTTGGCGCACTGCTAGGGGCCAATGGCCAAGAGGACGGCTGGTTTGACCTCGCCATTGAAGGTCGCGCTGCCACCCTACACGAAGCGCTGCTGGATCTGGTGGAACTCGATGCCGATCTCTGGTTCAATACCGAGGCCAACGATGGCGCGTAATCCCTTTTGACAGTGGCCAATAGATACCAAATACGATGCCTTGCGGTGCAAGTCCGGTATTAACTCAATCCCACCGACGAGAACTAGCCTTTATAACCCACCCACGAACTGGGCGAGACGATCCATACCTTCTAGGATGGTGTCCATGTCGGTGGCGTAGGAGAGGCGGATGGTGCCCTCGGCCCCAAAGGCAATGCCGGGAATGGCGGCGACGTATTTTTCGTCAATCAGGCGGGTACAGAACGCTAGGGAAGGAATGCCGAGGGACTGGATATCAATATAGAGATAGAAGGCTCCTTCCGGTTCGCCACAGCTTAACCCTGGAATTTGGCGGCAGCGCTCGATAATCACCTGGCGACGTTCGGCAAAGGCCTTGCCCATCATCTCGATGCAGTCCTGAGGGCCTTCTAGGGCGGCGATGGCCCCATACTGGGCAAAGGTGCAGACGTTGGAGGTGCTGTGGCTTTGGATGGTGCTGACGGCCTGGATCAGGGGTTCTGGCCCCGCCAAGTAGCCCAGCCGCCATCCGGTCATGGAATAGCCCTTGGCAAAGCCATTACTAATAATCGTGCGCTCAAAGGCGGCGGCGGAAACGGCCCCAATACTGAGGTGGGTGGCTCCGTTGTAGAGAATTTTTTCGTAGATTTCGTCCGACACCACCCAAATATCCGCTTCCACCACCACGTCAGCGAGGGCGGCAATTTCGGCAGGAGAATACACCATCCCCGTGGGGTTGGAGGGCGAGTTGAGGACAAACAGCTTGGTTTTTGGGGTGATGGCCTGCCGCAGTTGATCGGGGGTGATGCGGTAGTTTTGCTCGGCGGTGGTGGGGACGATCACCGGAGTGCCGCCCGCCAACTGCACCATTTCGGGATAGCTGACCCAGTAGGGGGCGGGAATAATCACCTCGTCGCCCTCCTCAATCAGGGCCATGATCAGCCCGTAGAGAGAGTGCTTGCCGCCATTGGTGACGATGACATTTTCTGGGCCGTAGCAGAGATTGTTGTCCCGTTGCAGCTTATTGGCAATGGCCTGACGCAGGGCGGGCTCTCCGGCGGCGGGGCCGTAGCGGGTTTTGCCTTGGTCGAGGGCGGCCTTGGCGGCGGCTTTGATGTGGTCGGGGGTGTCAAAGTCGGGTTCCCCGGCGCTAAAACTGCACACCGGCAAGCCATCGGCTTTCATGGCCTTTGCCTTAGCCGCAATGGCGAGGGTCATGGAGGGGGTAACGCGCGTTACACGGCTGGCAAGGGCAAGCGAGGGCATGGCCACAGCAGTAGATAAACCAATATTCCACTTAGGGTAGATCGTTCTGGCTATTTCTACCGCCTTTTTTCCTGACATTTCCCCCCTGGGGTGGGATTAGGGGCGCAATCACTCCCCCATACGGCGAAATAAGGGCCGTTATTCAGCGACACGGTTCGCTTCAGCCCCAGACCGCAATTTCAGCGAATTCACGGATCAAGAGTTGTCCTGACCGGGGTGACTTCTGCTCGTAACTAGGACTAGAAGCGCTAAGAAATCAATTGCTATGAACTCTTTCTCCCCTTGGCCCGTTCGGATTGGCTTGGCTAGTGTTACGGCTTTGACCCTGGGGGTGTCTTGGATCCCTGAATTCCCGACCCTGGCGGGGCAGGACATGGCCCCTACCCTGTCTGCCCAGGAAGATGACCGGGGTAGTGGTCGCCTGCGGCAGCGAACCCTGAACTACAAGATTAGTTTTCGCGGCAGTGGCCGGATTAATCCCAATTCGGATCGGCCTACCCCGCCCCAGAATAAAGCCACCTTCACCGCTTACCGTGGCAGTGGCCGGATTAACCCCCTTGATCCAGCTCGCGCCTAACCTCATCCAAGGCGTTTACCCTACCTAAGAACAGGCTAAACTGCCTGAGAGGGGCTGTGCTGCTTACTGGTCTCTCCATTCACCGTCCTCCGCGCCTCCATAGCCCATGGCTGATTCCGTTCCGCAACCGGCCCTAACCTTTCCGGCCACCCATGATGATGAATTAATTCGTCGGCTCAGCCCCAGCGCCATTGATCAAATTTTGTTATACCTGGCCTTCAGCGCCATGCGTACCGGGGGGCACCGCCACGGCGCTTTTTTAGATGCCGCCGCCACCGCCGCCAAGTGCGCCATCTATACCACCTACCTCGAACAGGGCGAGAACCTGCGGATGACCGGACATCTGCACCACATCGAGCCCAAGCGGGTCAAGGCGATTGTGGAGGAAATTCGGCAGGCGTTGGCGGAGGGCAAACTGCTGAAACTCCTCGGATCCCAAGAGCCCCGCTACCTGATTCAGTTTCCCTATATGTGGTTGCGCCGCTATCCTTGGCATCCAGGGCAGTCGCAGGTGTCGGGCACGTCCCTATCTGCCGAAGAAAAGACTAGTCTCACGAATAAACTCCCCCCGAATACCCCCGACGCCAAAATTATCAACTCCTTCCAGTTCCTAGAGTTGATCGAAATTCTGCACGAAAAGTCCCAGGAGGATTTGCCCCAGAATCACCGAGTCGGCCTCAGCGAAGCTCTGGGGGAACACATTCGGCGACGGCTGATCTATTCGGGTACCGTCCTCCGCCTCGACACCCACTGCGGATCCTCCTACTATGCCCTAGCGCGGAGTTCCTACTCCCCCGCCGATTCTGAGGAGCGCATGTACGCCATGATCGAAGATACGGCCCAGTATTTTCGGATGATGCGCGAGTGGGCCAGCCATCGCCCCGACACCATGCGCGTGCTAGAGGAACTGGACATTGCCGCTGAAGATTTAGATCAGGCGTTCAAGGATCTCGATGAAGTGATTCGAGCCTGGGCGGATAAATACCACCATCCAGGCGGCGAACCGATTTTGCTGCAAATGGCAGTGGGACATTACTTGAAATAACCGAACTTGAAATAACCGATTTGAATGCGCAGGCCACCCGTCAAGGTGCCTGACCCCTGCTTAGGGATTCACCGCCATCACCTGCCACCCACCATCGGACTGTCGTTGATACTGGGTGCGCGTTTGTGGATTCCCCCGCAGTTCCAAGTGATCGACCCAGTCGGGCTGGAGTAGAACCAGGCCAAAGGTGGGGGGTGGGGTAGACACAGCTACGGCCTCGGCGGGGATTGCAAAGGCGGTATCCTCGGCCCGGAGATCACCGGGGGGAGGCCAATAAAAGGACTGGCGACTGGCGGCAGAAAGGGCTTCCCAGCGGTGTTGACGGGCTTGGATCAGGCCCCAATGGACAGTGTCGGCGGTGACGAGGGTGATGGCCCCCGCAAGGCGAAACTGCTCGCGGGTTTGGGTAAAATACCAGCACAGTTCTCCCCAGGCTCCTGGGCTGAGATCCGCCACCTTGGCACTGCGGGTATCGGTGACAAACATCAGAGTATTGCTGCCATCGTAGAAGCCGCGAAACACTACCGTGCGGTTGCTAGGGCGACCATCGGCTAGGGTGGCCAGTTGCACGTAACGGCTGTGGGGCTGGCTGCGGTTGCGATGCAGGGCTCTCCCTAGGGGACTGCGCCAAGGGGCTAAGGGGTCAGGCCCAACAACGGTAGTTCCAAAATCAGACATACTAGAGGTTAGGTCGAAGGCAACATTCAGCGTGCCAGGGGATCATCCTAGCCTAGGGGTATCCTAGGCGGTATGGTGCGTCCCAATGACCCATTCCCCTTCTCGGTTACCTGTTGACCAAGTGAGACTGCATCCATGATCGTTGCTATTCTGTTGCTTATTGTTGGGGGCGGGCTGTTGCTCGTAGGCGCTGAGGCTCTTGTGAAGGGGGCGTCCCGCCTAGCCGCCTTGGTCGGTATTTCCCCGCTCATCATCGGCCTAACGGTGGTAGCCTATGGCACCAGTGCTCCGGAAATGGCAGTCAGCATTCAATCCAGCCTAGCGGGACAGGGAGACATCGCCCTGGGTAACGTGATCGGCAGCAATATCTTCAATGTTTTGGTGATTTTGGGCCTGTCATCCCTTGTGGCTCCGCTGGTGGTGGCGCAGCAGCTGATCCGTCTGGATGTGCCGATTATGATTGGGGTTTCGGGCCTCCTGCTTCTCTTTTCCCTCGATCATCAACTGCAATCTTCTGACGGTATCATCCTACTCGTTGGTGGCGTTGTTTATACGCTGTTTTTGGTTTACCTCAGTCGCAAAGAAAGCAATGCTGAGGTGCAGGCCGAGTACGACCAGGAATACGGCCTCAAGGAACAGCCTCGGCTGGGGTGGCTGATTAACCTCGGCTGGATGGCGCTGGGCCTCGCGACCCTGGTGCTGGGGTCGCGCCTGTTCATCAACGGAGCCGTATCCATTGCCACGGCGTTTGGGGTCAGCCAGTTGGTGATCGGCCTCACCATCGTGGCGGCGGGCACGTCCCTTCCCGAACTCGCGACCTCGGTGGTGGCGACCATGCGGGGAGAGCGCGACATTGCCGTAGGCAACGTAGTGGGTAGCAACATCTTTAACATTCTGGTGGTGTTGGGAGTCACCTCCCTCGTCTCAAGCGGTGGGGTGGCCATTCCCGATGCTGTCCTCCATTTTGACCTGCCCGTCATGGTGGCGGTAGCCATGGCCTGTATTCCCATTTTTGCCACAGGTAACGTCATTTCCCGCTGGGAAGGGGTGCTCTTTAGCAGCTACTACGTCGCCTATGCCGCCTACCTGATCCTACGGGCGGCAGATCACGCTCACCTGGGACTGTTCAGCCAAATCATGCTGCTGTTTGTGATTCCCATTACGGTCATCACCCTGGCCACCGTGCTGCTGCGCACCTGGCCCAAGAAACCCTCCTCTGACCAACCCTAACCCCTGTCTGCCTGCACGATGACCCTTGCCATTGATTTTGGAACCAGCAATACCGTGGTCAGCCGCTGGAATGAAGCCCTCCAGCAGCCAGAAACCCTCTCCCTACCCGGTCTGAGCATGACCCTGGGCAACGACCCGCCCCTGGTGCCCAGTTTGGCCTACGTAGAACGGCTGGGGGCTGACGGCCTAGTGGTGGGGCAGGCGGTGCGGGATCGGGGGCTGGATATGAGTACCGATCCGCGTTTTTTCCGTAATGTGAAGCGCGGCATTGGGGTGCCTTGGCGAGGTTTTTTGCCAGAAATCGAGGGCCAAATCGTTACCTTTGACCAGGTGGGGCAATGGTTTCTAGAGGCCGTGCTCAACCGGGCCAAGGAACAGACCGGAGATAGCGACAGCCTGGTGTTCACCGTGCCCGTAGACAGCTTTGAAGCCTACCGTCTGTGGCTGGGGGAACTGGCGGAACGGCTAGATTTTGGCCAAGTGCGCATGATCGACGAACCCACCGCCGCCGCCCTCGGCTATGGCCTCAGCCAAGAGAAAACCCTGCTGGTGATGGACTTCGGCGGCGGCACGTTGGATTGGTCGCTGGTGCAGTTGGCTACCCCGGTGGAACAGGCTCCCATGGGGTTCATGCTGAAGTGGGGCCGCAAGAAACCCGACCAGAACAGCGCCCAACGCCCCCAAACGGCGCGGGTGTTGGCCAAGGCGGGGGAAAACCTCGGTGGGGCAGATATTGACAACTGGCTGGTGGATCACTTTCACGTCACCCAAAACTTACCGATCACCGCCCTGACCCAACGGCTAGCGGAACGCCTGAAGATTCGCCTTTCCGACACGCCCACCGCCCAGGAAGCCTACTTCGACGACGGGACTTTCGACACCTACGACCTCAGCCTGAACCGTGAGCAATTCGACCATATTCTCAGCCAACACCAGTTTCTCGACCGACTAGAGGCCAGCCTCAACCAGGTGCTTCAGCAGGCTCGTCGTCAGGGGGTGGCCCCAGAGGACATTGAAGCGGTGCTGTTGGTGGGGGGGACGGCCCAAATCCCCGCTGTCCAAACCTGGGTGCAGCAGCGCTTCCCCGCCGAAAAAATCAAAGCCGACCGCCCCTTCGAGGCTGTGGCCCAGGGTGCCCTGCAAGTGGGGCTGGGGCTGGAAGTGTCCGACTTTCTCTACCACAGCTACGGCATCCGCTACTGGGATCGGCGCAACAACGCCCACGGCTGGCATCCGATTATTCCCCAGGGCCAACCCTACCCCATGGCTCAGTCCGTCGAGCTGACGTTGGGAGCTTCGGTGGAAAAACAGCCCAGCATCGAGCTAATCATCGGCGAACTGGGGGAAGCCGCCACCCAAACCGAGGTCTATTTTGAAAACGGTCGCCTGGTGACCCGCCAACTCAGTGAGTCCAGCCGCACCGTCCAGCCCCTCAACGATAAGGACGGTGCCCGCACCATCGCCCAACTCAATCCCCCCGGTTTTCCCGGCAGCGACCGTGTGCGCGTCCTGTTTTCCGTCGATGCCAATCGCCTATTACGCATCACCGTCGAAGACATTTTGACCGGGGATACCCTGATGGCCAACCAAGCCGTCGTCAAACTCAGCTAAAAACTCAGCACAGGTGCGCCGCACCAACTCGCGACAGGTGTCTACCGAGGCCCGTTTGGCCATGGCGTTGACAAGGGCATCCAAGGCGTCTCGGTGTTTTTCGAGCAGGGTTTTGGCTTGGAGGGTGGCCCAGCGCTGTTTCACGGTGGCCTCTAGGTCGGATTTACCCAACCCGCGCCAAAGCTGCCGCAACGCTTGCACATCGCCATCGCCACCCAGGGCATCGCCGTAGACCATTTGTTCCGCCGCTAGACCCGCCATCCACACCTGGCTGTAGCGGTCGAGCCATTGGGGCGTCAGGGCATTGGGTAGCCTATCGTTGAAGTTATCCCCAAACCCAAAGATGATGCCGCCCTGCCCCGGTAGCCCTTGCCGCCACGCCCCCCAGGTGGTGAGGGTGTAGCCTTGGACGGGAATATCCAGCAGAATTGCCGTTAGCAGGTGTCCGGCTTCGTGGTACGTCACCCGCTGCCGATGCACTGGGGAAAACCAGGCCAGCCCATCGGTGATCAGGTTGCCGATACGCCCTTGGAGGTTGAGTTGATCGAGGGTGAACACCCCCAGCCCGGTTGCCGCTACCCCTGCCACTAGGGCCGGGGACAGGTGGACGAGGGGGCCAAGTAGGCTGGCCATGGTCATGCCAAAGATGACGACGGCAATGGCGTTGAGGGTGGTATCGCGCATGGGGGGTAGGGCCGATGAGAGTTCCGAGAAGATTGAATCGCGCAAATGGGGCGCAGCGTATATCATTATCGTCAAGTTTAGGGGTGCCGACAAACGCTCTCTAGGCTCTAGTGTTTCCCAGGCAGGCTCAGGTGGGCTGGGCCTGGGCTTGGTTGAATTGGGAGAGGCGCAATGCCGCAAGCAATGCAAGGCATGATTATTGGGCTGCTGATCAGCTTGCTGGTCGGCATCACTGTTGGGTTTTACCTCCGCCAAAGCCGGATTAATGCACTGGCGGCGGCCCTCAAAACGAGCCAGGATCGAGAGCCGATCTTGCAGCGGGATCATGAGGAACGCCTACGCACCGCCACGGCCCAACTTCAGCAGGACTACGAGGCCCAACTGGCGGACAAGATCGAACGCTATCAGCGTCAGTACGAGGCCCAACGCCAGCAGCTTGAGGCGGAATACGAAGCCCGCCAGAACCTAGTGCCCGGTAGCCCTGGAGGATCTGGCCTGGATTCCCAGGATCCTAACCTGCCCGCCGAGGCTTGGGCCACGGCCCCTGTCAGCGAGTATGAGGCCCAGTTGCGGCAACAATACGAAGCCCGCCTGAAGGAAAATTCTCGCAAAATTCAGCAAGCCTACGAGCAACACCTGCGGGAGACCCTTGCCACCGAGCGCGACGCCCAGCAGCGGGACTATGACCAACGCCTTGCCGACGCCATCGCCCACTACCAGGACGAAGCCGACGCCCGCCTTGCCGATGCCCTTCAGGAACAGGGTTTGGTGGCCCAAGCCGAGGTCAATGGACAGGGGGCTGGCCTGGTGGATGAAACCCAGATGCAAGATCGCCTCGCCACCCTGGAGGCTGAACTGCGCACCGCCTACGACCGTCGCTTAGCCGAGCGCATTGAGCAATACCAGGATGAAATGTCCCAACGCATCGCCCAGCTAGAGCAGGAATTTGCCGCCCGCCTACAAATGGCCCAGGCCGCTCAGCCCGCCGATGAGCCCCCGTCCCTCGATCTGCCTGCCAATGCCGATCTTGAAGCCCGATTTCAGGCCGAGTATGATCGACGGCTGGCGGAGGCGGTCGCCCGTCACCAAGATGATCTGACCGAACGGATCCAAGCCCTTACCGAAGACTACGAAGCTAGGCTCCAGATGGCCCAGGACGGGGGAGATGAGGGAGATGCCAACACCCCAGATGATGAGGACTCCCTACGCCAGCAGCTTGAAACCGAACTGCGGGCCGAATACGACCTGCAACTGGCGGAAAAGCTGACCCAGGTTCAGATGGATTTCGACCAACGTGCCCAGGATTTTCAAGACGGACTCATGGCCACGATGGATCCCTTTGTGGACACTGCCGTTGAGGCAGAAGCCCTAGGGGAGGAAGGCTTTGATACGGCCCCCTTCCCAGACTTGGGGGCCGATCCAGCCGCCACGGCTTTCGTCGATGACGCTGGCCCTACCCTAGGAGAACCGGGTGCTGACCTAGCTGGGGATGTCGCCTGGGCCGATTCCAGCATGGACTCTGCTGACGATGGCAGGTTTGACCAGAATGATGCGGATCCAGACAGCATCGGGGAGGATCCCTTCGGTGAAGATCCTTTTGGCGAGGTTCCCTTGGATTTAGACGACGACGGTTCGGAGGACTTGGCGTTTGAGGATTCAGGATTTGAGGATTCAGGATTTGAGGATTCAGGATTTGAGGACTCAGGATTGGATAACTTGACCTTTGAAGACTCAGCCGTGGTGGATCCCCCAGACAACCCTTGGCCAGAAACATCCACGGAGGGGGATAATTCCACCGCAGACATCGATTCTGCCTTCAACCTGGACGACCTCGATCTATCGGCCCTGTCCGATGACGATCTGGCCCTAGGCAACCTGGACGACGAGGACATCTTCAACCTCGAAACCCTAGCCCAGAAGGCCGGAGTGGATTTGGGCGAACTCAACAACCTCCTGAACCAACCCGATTCCTCCACCGCCGAGGGTGAATCCACCGACTTCAGGGATGAGGATTGGGGCAACCTGAGCTAAATCGCTACAATGGGGATCGCTGTTTTTGTGCCTGCCCCCGGAATGTTCGAGAGCCTCCAGCTTTATCTATACGACCTCAGCCAGTGGGCCAACCAGTTGGTGAATGCCCAACTCACCCACGTTTCCCCCATGAGTTTGACCGTGGTGGCGATGGCGGGGTTACTCACCAGTTTGTCCCCCTGTTTGCTGTCCATGCTGCCGATTATGGTGGGCTACATGGGCGGCTACGACAGCGACACCCGCCAGGAATCCGTTCTGCGTTCCCTCGGTTTTGCCCTGGGGCTGGCGACCACCCTGGCGGTTTTGGGTCTAGTGGCGGGGCTGTTTGGCTATGTCTATGGTCAGGTGGCCATTGGTCTGCCGCTGGTGGTCAGCGCCGTTGCCATTGTGATGGGGCTGAATTTGCTGGGAGTGTTACCCCTCGCCCTACCCAGCCTGGGCAATCTCGATGCCAGCCAGTGGAACCTGCCCCCCTGGCTGAAAGCCTACGCCCTGGGGTTGACCTTCGGTATTGTGGCATCCCCGTGCAGCACCCCAGTTTTAGCAACGCTGTTGGCCTGGATTTCCGCCACCCAAAACCCCCTCCTAGGCAGTGCCTTTCTGTTGGCCTATGCCGTGGGCTACGTAACGCCCCTGGTGCTGGCGGGCACCTTCACCTCCACCCTCAAGCGCCTGCTCTCCCTACGCCAGTGGTCAAGCTGGATTACCCCCGCCAGCGGTGTAGTGTTGCTGGTGTTTGGGGTGTTTTCTCTTTTAAATCGCCTAGTCCCGTCGAGCTTGGTGTAATTGGATTTGCGATGGATAGACAGCGCATTGCGGCCAAGGGATTGCTCTTAAAATTAGCCAAAATGGTTTAAGACGCGAATGTATCCTATGGGTTAGGCAAACAGAAGACGGCCTTTGGGCGTAGGAATGGGACGACCTAATGCTTGAGCGGTTTCAATCCATTCTTGAATGACAACCTCGGCATTGGCCACCGCTGCTTGATAGGTTTCCCCATCTGCCGCACAACCGGGTAATTCAGGAACCTCCACAATGCAGGACTGATCCTCTTCACTCCAGTAGATAATGAGTTCGTACTTAATGGCCATGCTAATTACCTAACCTATATTTCAAAATGAGGTTTCTCACTTGCTTAACCTGATAAGCTTTCGCTTTTCCCTGCTTTGGCTGAAGGTTGAGGATTTCCTCGATGTCATCTTTTGAAAAAATGTGATGACTTCCTCGGATACGCTCATCAAATCCTAAAGTTTGTAAAAGCTGACACAGTGAATCAAAAGGGATATTGGCATCCGAAGTTCCCCGCAGAATCTTGGCTAGAAGCTTATCTTGTTGAGTCATACAAGTTCTAAATTATTCGGATACACAGATCTGAATATCTTGAAGATAAGCACAGCCAAGCTTTTGGTGGATGCCAGCTATCAGGTCATTTTTGCAGGATAAGAGCCAGTCGGGATCGTTTCCTTTATGGAGATGAATTGTCCACACGTAGTAGTGAGGGCTTCTTCGATTAGTAAAATCACAATCAATAGCTTTCACTGCTCGACAGTGGTAGAAAATATTGATGACCCTGGTTAGGCTACGAATAGGATTGTTGTCGTTATTGGGCTTGCTAAGTAAATTTTGCAACTCAATTCTATCCTTAGATTTTTCCAGAGGGGATTGAGTCTGCCTAAAGTTTATTTCATGCGTTCCCACATATTTCGTACTATTACAGGGTTGGCATAGCAACTGTCCATTTTCAATGACAGTCGGCCCACCAAACATGCGAGGCGTAATGTGATCAACCTGTAGTCTTACTCTTCGGTCATCAATGCCGCAGCAAAGACATCGATAGCCATCCCTTTGAACAATTTGCGCTTTTTGTTCTGGAGTAAAACTTGTTGACTGTGGCGGTGGCGTCGTCGGTGGCGTCGTCGGTGGCGGTGAACCTGTCTCTTTATCTAGGATTCTCATGATCGCCGCACTGGCCGCTGTTTCAAATCGACTAAAGGTTTTATAAAACGTCTTCCATAGCGATCCAGGACTGGAGAATTCCTTTTTCAGTTCTTCTTTTAAAGTCTTGAAACTTAAGTCAGTCCAGGCTTCTGCTAGATTGTCTAGATTATACCGCCATCGATCCGCAAAGGAGTAATAGGAAGGTTTTTCTTCAGTTTGGGCAACGTGGCGTACAAGACGGGCTAGATCGGCATAAAGTTTATTGCCAAAGTTGTCTGCTTCTAAATCAAAATATTGCGCAGCCCATGGTTCTATTTGAGATTGGCACCAACTTTCTGATAGATCTTCTCTCGCCCACTCATCATCAAGATTTTTGTTATTAGAGATAAACTCAATAAAGTCATCAAACTTATCTTTGTTGTGCTCATAGGCCATGACAAACTCAACGAAACTCTCCATAGAGTCTGTTTGCCCGTCTGTATTGGCATAGACTACATCCGTCTGATACCAACCTACAGGAAAGATGGCCGAAAATGGGGGAAGAGGAATATCAGGATTTTTGATATGCCTTGCGAGTTCCTCTACCAAACAGATAGAAATATATTCGAGGGGAAAGTAGCCCTTGACCGAAGGCTTGTTATCGACAGTATCACCACCGTCTGGAACCGCCCAATCGATTAAGCGTTCCCATTCATCGAAGAACAGTACAATATTGGCTTCACTTCCGCCACCAGCCTTTTCACCGCGTAAGGCTCGACCTATCATTTGGGTCATCAAGATCGAACTTGTGGTTTGTCGCGTTAAGAAGACCGTCCGCACGGAAGGAACATCTGCCCCTTCCGTCAGCATTCTGACGTTGATTAGCACATCTAATGGAGCGTCATTGCCGTACTCATCCTTTCCAGTCTTGAAGCGTTCTAGAATTTTCTGGTTCTTATTGGCATCGCGCTGATTAGAGCCTGTTTCCGAACCAGGATCAGCACCAATGTGGGAATAAATGGCATCTGCTTGAATGCCTTTCTCTAGCAGCTTTTCCTTTAAATACACACACTGAAACCATCGGTCGGCAAAAATGATGGTTTTGCCATACTTCTCTTTGTTCTTCACATAGGCATTAACAATTAGGTTATTCCGATCCTTATCCCTAGCCAGAATTTCAATAATTGACTCTGGCAGATCCTTATGTTGCCTAGTTAGGCTATAGAATAGCTTATCATCGACTTCTACCTTCTTCCCAGTAGGGACTTCTATATAGTTAGGTCTTGCTAAAATACCCTGAGCAATTAGAGTAGCTTTTTCAGCCTCATAAATGACTTTATCTTTGAAAATATCCCATAGCCAACCTCGAATAGCCCTGTCATTATGTGTGGGAGTGGCTGTTAGTCCTAGAAACTGCGACTTTGGCAGCAGTGTACGTAATCCAGGCTTAGACTCTGAGTTGCCAATCAATAAATTTCGACAGCCATAGGCAGGAGAGTGATGAGCCTCGTCGATCACTACGAAGAATTCCGAATCTTGATAGTGCTCTACATATTCTCGGAGAGCTGTTTTACAAATTTTTCCAAAGCCATCTAGAGCATTAGTGTTCAAATTGCTAATGGCAGTTGGGATGCTCATAATGATAACGTCATCAGTCAACTCGATGGATGACGCTGGGGCATGGTGAGAATTACTAGAAACACGCCTGATATTCAGATATTGCCTAGAAGAGCTAATCTCATGCGCGTTGTTATATAATTCTGTGAAAGCTTGATCGAGCAGGTAGAAGGAAGGAGCAAGTCAGAGAATTCTGATGTTGTTTGGAATAACATGATCTATCAGCCACTTTACAGATGTAAAGGTTTTTCCAGCTCCGGTGGGCAAGGCTAGAATCCCGCTACCTGTCTTGCCTGAATTAGAGCGGAAGGTTTTATTCAACGCTGCAAAGGATTCAATCTGGTGCTGAAAAGGGTGCCTGAGGGGGTAGTTAGCTCGTTGTTCTCTCAACTCGTCCAAATTGAGCGATACGTATCCCATTGGTGTACTCCTAGAGAGTTGAGAGATAGCCGCACGGAGCTACGGCGGTTGCAAGGCCAAAGCCTCTACTGTTCTAACAAACTCTCTGGTGGAAGCTAAGTAGAGTTACGAAAATTAAGGATGTCTTCTCTTTCTAACCAATTAGATTGAATCCTGCGCTGAATCCCGATCCAACACCTGCTGATACTCCTCAAGCTGCGCCAGGGCCAGGGCTAATGCTTGTCGGTGGTCGTTGGTGGGGTCGAGTTGATGCCGGATTTGTGCCGCAAGGCATCGTATTTGGCATCGATCTCGTCGAGTTTCTCGTTCACGCGCTTCAGCCTCTCTTTCCGCTGCTTCGCGATCTCGTCGAGCCTCGCGTTCTCTTGCTTCAGCCAAGCGGTTTGTTTCTCGATTTCGACGGTTCCACTCAACGCCGAAATTAGCCAGTGTAGCCAAGAGGGCCGCCACGGTGAATCGGTTGCTCCAGAGACGGGGTTGGGCGATGAATCCGAGGAGGGGGAAATCTTGGACATCGTAGAACCGTAGAAAAGCAATGGCGAGGGTTAGCACCGCCAGGGTGGTAGCAGGCAGCAGGGAAAGAAAATTCAGCCAAACGGGGCGAGTGAATAGTCCCATTCTAACGGAGGGGTTTTGTGGCCCGATTTTAGGCCCAGTCCAAGGCTCACTCAACCGTCGAATGGCGGAACGTTGTCAGCCAAGTCCCGATCCAACACCTGCTGATACTCCTCAAGCTGGGCCAAGGCCAGGGCTAATTCTCGTCGGTGGTCGTCGGTGGGGTCGAGTTGGTAGCGGACTTGCGCCGCAAGGCATCGTACTTGGCATCGATCTCGGCTAAGGTCTCGTTGACGCGCTTCAGCCTCACGTTCTCTTGTCTCAGCTTCTCGCTGTCTTGCTTCAGCCTCTCGCTGTCTTGCTTCAGCCAAGCGGTTTGTTTCTCGATTTCGACGGTTCCACTCAACGCCGAAATTAGCCAGTGTAGCCAAGAGGGCCGCCACGGTGAATCGGTTGCTCCAAAGGCGGGGTTGGTCGATGAATCCGAGGAGGGGGAAATCTTGGACATCGTAGAACCGTAGAAAGGCAATGGCGAGGGTCAGCACCGCCAGGGTGGTGGCAGGCAGCAGGGAAAGAAAATTCAGCCAAACGGGGCGGGTGAATAGTCCCATTCTAACGTGAGGTGTTGTGTGGCCCGATTTTAGGCCAAGACCAAGGCTCACTCAACCGTCAAATGGCGGAACGTTGTCAGCCAAGTCCCGATCCAACACCTGCTGATACTCCTCAAGTTGGGCCAGGGCCAGGGCTAGTTCTCGTCGGTGGTCGTCGGTGGGGGCGAGTTGATACCGGACTTGCGCCGCAAGGCATCGTACTTGGAGTCGATCTCGGCTAATGTCTCGTTGACGCGCTTCAGCCAAGCGGTTTGGAATTGCGGTAGGTTGTCTATAGATATATTCGTGACGGTATGACATCTTCTGAGGCTTCCCCGACCGGGCTGTGGCATGGGTTGCGGCACTATTTCAAGCAGGACTTGCTGCCCCTGCTGGCGGATCTGCGCTTGGCGATTGTGCTGTTGCTGACCATTGCCCTGTTTAGCATTGCGGGCACGGTGCTAGAGCAGGGCCAAACCCTAGAGTTTTACCAAACCAACTATCCAGAGGATCCGGCGCTCTTCGGCTTCCTCAGTTGGAAGGTGATTTTGCCCCTTGGCCTCGACCATGTCTATCGCACCTGGTGGTTTTTGGCGTTGCTGATCGTGTTTGGGGCCAGCCTCACCGCCTGCACCTTCACCCGCCAACTGCCTGCCCTAGGAGCGGCCCAAGGCTGGAAGTACTACACCCAGCCCCGCCAGTTCCAAAAGCTGGCCCTCAGCACCAGCCTCACCGATGCGGATTTGGCCATCCTGGCGACGAGTTTGGGGAAACGCCACTACCGAGTGTTTCAGGAAGGCGACTCCCTCTACGGACGCAAGGGCATCGTCGGGCGCATTGGGCCGATTATCGTCCATGCCAGCATGATTTTGATTTTGCTGGGGGCGATCCTGGGCGCGATGACCGGATTTTTTGCCCAGGAAATTGTGCCCAGCGGCGACACCTTTCGGATTCAAAACATTTTTGATGCGGGGCCATGGGCCAGGGCGCAAATCCCGACGGATTGGGCGGTACGGGTGAATCGCTTTTGGATTGATTACACCCCCGACGGCAACATCGACCAGTTTTATTCCGACCTCTCGGTGGTGGATGCGGCGGGGACGGAGCTAGACCGCAAAACCATCCACGTCAACGAACCCCTGCGCTACCGAGGCGTCACCCTCTACCAGGCCGATTGGGGCATTGCGGCGGTGCAAATTCAGCTTAACCAAAGCCCCGTCCTACAACTGCCCATGCAGCTTCTCGATACCAACGGCCCCCGCTTTTGGGGAACATGGGTGCCCACCAGCCCCGACCTCAGTACAGGCGTTACCCTCCTCGCCCGTGACCTCCAGGGAACCGCGCTCATCTACGACAACGACGGCCAACTCACCGCCACCCTGCGATCTGGCATGGCCACCACCGTCAACGGCGTCACCCTGCGTCTGGTGGATGTGATCGGCAGCACCGGACTGCAAATCAAAGCCGATCCCGGCATTCCCCTCGTCTATGCAGGCTTTGGGCTGTTGATGCTGGGGGTGATGATGAGCTACGTCTCTCACTCCCAAGTCTGGGCCTTGGTTCAGGACGGCATTCTCTACGTGGGGGGCCGCACCAACCGTGCCCAGGTCGCCTTTGAGCGCGAACTACTCACCCTCCTAGAAACCCTCCCTGCCCCAAAGACCCTCACCCTAAACGACCCGGAAGCCCTCACCCTAAATCCCTCTCCCAAAATGGGAGAGGGACTTTGAAAAACTTCCGGCCCCCCTCTCCCTCCTGGGAGAGGGGCTGGGGGTGAGGGCCGAGGACTTGGCCTCTAACCCCTTAATTTCCTGTTGATTTCGTCAATTTTCCTGCTCTCATCTTGGCAACGGCCCTATGGATCTGCTTCGCTCCCTGCCCATTGGTCTTTATTTAGAACAGCCCGTCACTTGGCTGCATCGGCTGGATCCGAGGGTCAAGATGGTGTGGCTGATGAGCATTTTGGTAACGCCCATTTTGGCCAATGCCCAGTGGCGCTTTGCCCTGGTGGGGTTGCTGCTGGTGCTGACGATCTCCGCCCGCATTCCCTACCGGGTGTGGCGGCAACAGTTGGGCTGGCTAGCCTTGTTGAGTTTAGCGGTGATGCTACTCACCTTTGTGATGCCCGATGGCCTGGAGGTGAGCCAGCCCGACCGAATGCCCCCGGCAGAAGTGCTCAACCCAGCCGTATCGGAAACGCAATCCGGGACTGAATCGGGGGATCAATCAGCCGTAGAACCTGACAATCAGGGGGAATCCCCGTCTGGGGATCAGCCTAATCCCGAAGTCTCCGCTCCTCCCTTGCCCCAGCCCACGGCCTACCGCTTTGTGGTATTTCAGTGGGGGCCGATTACCGTCACCCGGCGATCCCTGGATTTGGGCATTCGGGTGGGTACTCTATTATTTACGCTGATCTACGGCACCAACCTATATCTGCTGACCACCGCCCCCGAAGAAATCACCTTGGCCCTAGAAGCCCTGATGAAGCCCCTGCGCTGGTTTCGGGTTCCGGTGACGGAAATTGCCCTAACAGTAACGCTCTCCCTGCGGTTCATTCCCCTGGTATTAGAAGAAGTGCAAAACCTGGTGCGATCTGTACAGACACGGGCGATTAACTGGCAAAAACTGGGGGTACGCGGCTCGGCCCAGGTGTGGCTGGCGGTGGTGGAACGGTTGCTCGAAAACCTGCTGCTGCGAGCCGAACAAATCGCCGCCGCCATGGAAGTCCGTGGCTTCACTAGCCCCAACCAACACCAAGTCCGCTGGTATCAGTTGATTTTGCGCCGCTGGGATTGGTTCGCCCTAGGTCTGCTGGTCGTCCTCTGGTGGCTGCGCCTATCCTGGGGGCAAAATACCCTTTAATTCAGATCTGGGCGAGGGCACCTCGCCCCTACCAGCGCCCAATTCCTCGACTCCCGACTCCCGACTCCCGACTCCCGACTCCCGACTCCCGATTCCCCATTCCCAACGGCCTTGACCCCTCCCACTCCCCAACCCCAACCCTGGCACCTGCGCTCCCTGCCCCTCAACCAGCGCACAGGCACCGAGATTTTCCAAGCCCTCTACGGTTCTCTACTCGATCAGCCCCCCAGTCTAGAGACTTTGGCGGTGCTGCTTGAAAGTCCGTACCCATTGCCAGAATTGGCCCAACCCCACCAGGCCCACAGTCGCTACTCAATTTGCGCTGGCCCGCCTCGGTTTTTGGATGGACAACCCCAACTATGGACACCGGATTTGGGTGAAATCCTGCCAATGCTCGCGCAACGGTTGCAGGGGAGATCAGCGCTAAACCTGATCGGTGATGAGGCCCGCCGAGCCGAGCAAACGCTGCCGTTTACCGGGGGCTGGCTAGGCTGGCTGGGCTACGATTTAGCCTGGGAAATTGAGCGATTGCCAAGCCAGAATCTTGATCCCCTCCCTTTTCCTGTGGCGTTGTGGTACGAACCTGCCACGTTTGCAGTATTGGATCATGCAGAACAACGGCTCTGGTTAGCGGCCACTGACGAATCTGACTTAGGCCGTCTTGTTGGCAAAGTAGGGGATCTTGTAGGCCAGGATTCCCTAGATTTACGAAATTCCGACCCGTCCCAAAGCAACGATCCCCAGCGATCCCAGGATCCAAAATCCCCCCTTACCCTAGGCATGACGGCTGAGGAGTACCAAGCTGCCGTGGTCAAAGCCAAGCAGCATATCCAGGCGGGGGATGTGTTTCAAGTGAATCTCTCCCTGCGGTTTTCTACCCAAACCACCGCCCCAAGCTGGGATCTCTATCGGCAGTTGCACCGCATCAACCCCTCCCCCTTTGCCTGCTACTGGCATACCCCCTGGGGCGATGTGATTAGCTGCTCCCCAGAGCGGTTGATTCAGGTGCGGGGAAATCAGGCCCAAACGCGCCCCATTGCGGGCACCCGTCCGCGAGGGCACACCGCCGCCGAAGATGCCGCCTATGCCGAAACCCTGCTCAGCAACCCCAAGGAACGGGCGGAACACATCATGCTGGTGGATTTGGAGCGCAACGATCTAGGGCGCGTCTGCCAGTGGGGCACGGTGCAGGTGGATGAACTGCTGACGGTGGAGTACTACAGCCATGTGATGCACCTGGTGAGCAATGTGGTGGGGCAGTTGTTGCCGGACAAAACGGCGGTGGATTTGATTCAAGCCGCCTTTCCAGGAGGCACCATCACCGGATGCCCCAAGGTGCGTTGTATGGAAATCATCGAAGCCCTGGAGCCTGTCCGTCGCAGTCTGTTCTATGGTTCCTGCGGCTATCTGGATCGGCGCGGCTATCTGGATTTGAACATTCTGATTCGCACGCTGCTCTACGGCCATAGCAAGGGTCAGGGTGGGAATCCGGGGGAGCCCGCGACGGTGTGGGGCCAGGTAGGGGCGGGCATTGTGGCCGACAGCCAGCCCGACCGGGAGTGGCGCGAATCGCTGCAAAAGGCGAAGGCCCAGCTTTTGGCCTTGGGGATCACCCTGGCCGATGACCGGGCGTGAGCGGGTGAGGAGACCTCACCCCTACCCTCGCGAAACCTGTAGGGGCAAGGTCTCCCTGACCCACCAACGGAGGGGCATCATCCCAGATTTTGTATCCGCCCTAGCCAGGGAAAATGGGGGGCGACTATCAGGAATGGCGCAAATTAAGTAGGGATTAAGACCTAAAAGTTCTAGAATGCCGAACAGGTTTTAAAATGGGTGTTGCCATTTTGACTGTTCATCTTGGCTTTTCCCTGTAGAGACCTTCATCGTCGTTCCTAACTTGAATGAGCACAGAAACCTATCTCAATCATCCCAACTTCGGCCTGCTCTTCAGGGTCTGCATGGTCGAAGAGGGGCAGGAGTTGTTTGCCACGCTCTATGCCCAGCGCTTGTTCTTCCTGGTCACCAATTCCGCCACTGAAGGGATCGTCTTCCAGCCCCTAGGCCGGAGCAATGCCCGTCAAATGCTGGAAAATCGAATGCGGTTGCTCCGTCGAGCCGGACAGCAGGCCGACTACAACCAGCTTCAGGTCACCTACAAGCAAACCTTTCAATGATGGCGATTGAGTTATGGCGATGGCCTCAGCCCAGCAAATCACCACGCGGATTTTGGAACTGCAAGCCACGTTGCCCTCCACGGTAACCCTAGTGGCGGTGACCAAACTCCTCCCCACCGAGGTGATTCGCATTGCCTACGCGGCGGGGGTGCGCCATTTTGGCGAAAGCCGGGTCCAGGAAGCCATCGCTAAACAGACGGAACTTCAGGACTGTCCCGATATCACCTGGCATTTGATCGGCCATCTGCAAACCAACAAGGCCCGAAAGGCGGTGGAACATTTTCAATGGATCCATTCCGTCGATAGCCTGAAACTGGCGGAGCGACTGAACCAGGTGGCGGCGGAACTGGGCAAACGCCCCCACAGCTGCCTTCAGGTCAAAATGGTGCCCGACCCGCCCAAGGCAGGGTTTGACCTGGCCGAACTCGAAGCCGCCCTGCCCACCCTCAATCAGCTCACCCATCTGGATCTCTGTGGGTTGATGGCGATTCCGCCTCAAAATTCTCGCCCCGCTGAGATTCAGCAGATTTTTGAGGATGCCAAGCAACTGGCAGATCGCATCAACCAATCCAACTTTTCAAACCTCAAGATTCATCAGCTTTCCATGGGCATGTCCGGCGACTATCCCCTGGCCTTGGCCGCTGGAACGACCCTAATCCGCCTCGGCACCACCCTGTTTGGCCCCCGCCCTACTCCCTAGCCCCCGCCCCGCCGCTAGGCTCCATTTCCCCCTGTTCTCAAGGCCCGTTTCGTCGAGAAGGGTGTGGCCCCTTGAAACCCTCTGGCAGATGTCGTAAGCTTTGTAAATCAAGGGGTTCAGTCGTTTTTGGAACGGGATTTAGCGCCCTCAAAGGGGTGATTCTGGGGCGCTAAATTAGGGAAATTTTTAACTAAATGTAAAGCCCCTATCCGTTTTAAAAAATTCGTGTATACTGTGGCTCAATATTCTGCACGCAGGATATTTACAAGGTCTGTGCGCCTTTCGCATCCGTCCCATCAGGTGCCTCGTGATTGCCCATCGGCGATCCCTTTCAAGCGTCGTTCTTGGCTCAAGCCGTCACTCCTAGTATGGCTGTGCTGCCGAGCTGGAAGGGGTTGCACCCAAGGTAGGAATCGTCGGGTCAGACTGTCAAAAACGACAGTCTGAAAGGGGAAAACCCTACCGTCCATCGATTTATCTAAGTTTTTGAAAAAATCGTTGGCAAATTGATAATAGGCGCTATCATGGCCATCGGATAACCAAAGGGTGTGCAGCCCCGTGATCAACTCATCGGGTGTGCCCCAGCCTAAGAGAGTGATAGTCATCGTGGAGTGTAAGTTGTGAGCAATGTCTTCGCTAAACTGCGGGATTTCGTTGGCCTCAACGACCCAGCAGATTATGAGTACGAGTACGAAGAAATGGATGGTGAGGAGTACCAAAACCTGTATCAGGAAGAAAATCCTCAGCCCCCGGTTCAGCCCATGCCCGAAGAGCCTCGCCGCAGCCGTCGCCTGCGCGAGCGTCCAATGACCTCTGATACAGGAATGACCCCCATGGCCAGCAATGTAATTGGTATGCCCGGTGCGATGAACGGCACCTCTGAAGTGGTGGTGATGGAGCCCCGCACCTTCGAGGAAATGCCCCAGGCCATCCAGGCGCTACGGGAACGCAAGTCGGTGGTGTTAAACCTCACCATTATGGATCCCGACCAAGCCCAACGCGCCGTAGATTTTGTGGCGGGCGGCACCTACGCCATTGATGGTCACCAAGAGCGCATTGGCGAAAGCATTTTCCTGTTCACCCCCAACTGCGTGCAGGTGAGCACCCCCACCGAGTACGAAGAAGAAACCTTCGTGGGTCAGCCTCAATCGATGCCCATGGCCGGACAGATGCCCCCCGCCCCCGCCTGGGGCGAGCAAATGGCTCGCATGGCCTAAGCTTGCCGTGGCATCCAGATCGACCCAGGCGGTTAGATCTGCTTGCCCTGGCTTTGCCCATGACATGGGTGCTCAAACTTAGGCTATCCACCAGCGTGACTGCTCTCGTAGTCTGGGCCGATCTTCATTTAGGATCGGCCCAGACTTGTTGCGTATTGGTGCTGAGCCTACGGGGCTGAGCCTGTGGGGCTGTTTAGCGGCCATTTTAACTTGGTGTATGGTGAACCTAGTGGATGGATGGCAGCGGTAAACACCATGGCAGAGAAAACCTTAGGGGTAATTGGCGGCGGCGTGATGGGGGAAGCCCTTCTGTCTCGCTTGATCGATCAGGGTATTTTTGAGGCGTCGCAGATTATCGTGAGCGATCCTCAGCCCGCCCGCCGCGAGTTTTTAGAACAGACCTATGGGGTCAGCACCACGACGGATAATGCCGCAGTGGTGGCCCAGTCGGACACGATTCTGCTGGCGATTAAGCCCCAAATGTTAACCACCGTGGCCGAGGATCTGTCCGCCCGTGCCCCCCAGGCCGCTTCACCCCTGGGATTGTCTATCTTGGCGGGGATTCCCCTGGTTCGCCTAGAACAAGCCTTCCCCGGTTGGGCCATGGTGCGGGCCATGCCGAATACTCCGGCCACCGTGGGCGCAGGGGTGACGGCCATTGCCCCTGGAACCAGCGCTACCCCGGATCAGGTGCAGTGGGCCAAGACGATTTTTGCCAGCGTCGGCGAAGTCGTGGAAGTACCGGAATCCCTCATGGATGCCGTCACCGCCCTGTCGGGTTCCGGGCCAGGGTATGTGGCGCTGATGGTAGAAGCCCTAGCCGATGGGGGCGTCGCTGTGGGCTTACCGAGGGCCACCGCCATGCAGTTGGCCATCCAAACCTTGAAGGGCACCGCCGAGCTATTACAACACAGCCAGATACACCCTGGTGTGCTCAAGGATCGCGTCACCAGTCCGGGAGGCACCACCATTGCTGGCATTGCCCAACTAGAGGCGGCGGGTCTACGGTCGGCGTTGATTGAAGCGGTGCGGGCGGCTCATCAGCGCTCGGTGGAACTAGGGCAGTAGGCGCGTGTCCCAGGGATGGAAGGTAACCCTGCCCAGACGATAGGAATTCTGGCCGATGCGGGTACGATACTGAAGAGGGGAGCTACGATTTCGTCTGATGTATAGGGTCGTTTTGCTATGGATGCGCTCACCCGTTTACTGGTTCAAGTTTTGATTGCCGCTGTTTGTGCCACCTTGGCGAATTTTTTGGTGCCCCGTCGGGTGCCCGGTAAGGCAGTGGGGTTAGTCATCATTGGCTTAACTGGGGTGTTTTTGGGGGAATGGGTAGTCAATAACCTGCTCACCCAGTACAACCTCAACTTCCCCTGGCTCACCTGGGCCTTTATGGGGGTACCGATTCTACCCTCCGTGGTTGGCTCCATGATTGTGCTGTACCTAGTGTCCGCCTTCCTCAGTTGGGGACGCTATGGGAATCGGTAGGTGGCCCAGGTCGCAGGTCATCAGTCTGGTTTCCGCTGAGTCTGCGGCCACGATGTAGCGATCTCGGCCCTGTTGCTTGGCCTGATAGAGGGCTTGATCGGCCTGGTCAATCAGGGTGTGTGGGGCCTGGGTTTGGGTGGGCTGAGCCGAGGCAATACCTAGGCTGACGGTCACATAGGGGTGATTGGGGATACTGCCGTGGGGCAGATGGGCGGAGGCAATTTCCTGGCGAACGAATTCTGCCGTATGGATGGATCCTGCCAGGTTGGTATTGGGCAGAATGATGGCAAATTCCTCACCGCCGTAGCGAGCGGCTAGGTCGGCAGGGCGCTTAATAGATCGACGAATGGCCGCCGCCACCTGTTCTAGACAAGCATCTCCCGCTAGGTGGCCGTAGGTGTCGTTATAGGGCTTGAAATAGTCGATATCCAGCAAAATGAGGCTGAGGGGAGCTTTTTCGCGGGTTAGGCGTCGCCATTCCTGGTCGAGGTAGTCGTCAAAGTAGCGACGGTTGGCCAGCCCGGTGAGTTTGTCGTGGGTGGCGAGGTGCTTAAGTTCCTGATTGGCCCGCTGCACCTGCTCATACAGCTCCGACTTTTGGATGGCAATGGCCAACTGATTCGCCAACTGGGCCAGGGTATCCACCTCGAGGTCGCTCCATGGGCGGGGGCCATCACACTGCTGACAAGCCAGCAAACCCCAGAGGTAATCCCCCTGCAAAATGGGCAGCACCAGGTTGGCCCGCACCTCAAGCTGGGTCAGCATGTTGACATAGCACTGCGAGAGGGCAGAATTGTTGACATCTATCACCCGATGAATGCGCCCCTTGATATAGGCTTGTATAGCGGTATGGTTGATTGAAAAACAGCGGTCTTCGATCTGAGTCTGACGTAACGACAGGGCCGCATCCGACACAGCCTCAGCAACGACTCGCCCACGGCCATCTACACCCTCAAATTGGTAGACCATCACCCGCTGGGTCTGCATCATCTGGCGTAGTTCTTCCACCGCCGTTTCGAGCACCTCTTGTAGATCGAGGGACTGGGAAATGCGCCGCGTTACTTGGGCTAATACCCGATCCCGTTGGGCCTGCTGGCGAAAGAGTTCGGCCTGGTTCACCAGTTTTTGCTCGGCCACCACCATGGAGGTGATGTCGCGCACCATAATCAGTACCTCCGTTTCGCCCATGGGCACGACCCGTACCTCCTCGTGGCGCAGACTGCCCTGCACCTCAATGTCCTGGCGGTAGATCTGGCGGAGTCCGGTTTCTAGGGCTTGGCGGGTGTAGTGAAGGCGCTTCTCCGCTAGGGCGTGGGGCAGCAAATCGTAGATCGAGGCGCGTTGGTCGGGGCATAGATCTTGCCACAGCAATACTTCGTCGCTCTTGCCGAGGTAGAGACAGTGGCCGTCCTTCGTCATCCGCACGATCAAATCGGGGATGGCCCGCAGAATCGCCTGCTGGTTGCCACCATCGAGATCGAGGGCGTGACCTTCGATGCATAGCCCCCGGCGTCCATCGGCCAAGGCTAGAACAGACCCTAGACATTGCAGCGGCGGGCCATTCACGGCAACCGCGATGGGGCAACTTGTGGGTGGTGGTGATCCTGCGGTGAGGGCTTGACGATAACACCGCAACAGATGCCCCCAGCCTGATTCATGGGTCTGCATCCAGTCCGATGCCTCATCCACGGCCTTCAGCCCCATCCAGGTGAGGGCGGGCGAGTTGGCCCACAGCAAATCGAGGGTCTCTAAATCGTAGAGCCAGATGGGGGTTTGTAAGGTATCTAGCAGGGAAGGGGGCCAATCCTGAGGGAAGGCCTGAGATCCCACAGGATCCCTATTATGGCTACGATTATTCACCCTAAATCTTGTTACTCCGTGTCCAACTACTGACCGAGGGCTGACCCCAACCCTGAGGCTGGCCTTGCCCACCTGTCATGCCCCTATCCTTAGGATAGATCCAAATCCGTTGAGCCTAGGCCGGACACGGAGGCCAATTCTCCTTAGTCCAGGACGGTCTTCAGGGCCTGAAGTAGGGTATCGACGTGCTGAGGATCGCTGTTGTGGCCCATCAAGCCAATGCGCCACACCCGGCCCGCCAGTTCACCCAGGCCACCGCCGACTTCAATGTTGTGCTCGGTCAGCAGTTGCCGCCCCACCGCCTTAGCATCCACGCCATCGGGCACGCGCACGGTGGTGAGGGTGGGCAAGCGAAATTCCTGGGGCACATGGCAAGACAGACCCAACTCCGCCAGCCCCGCCCAGAGATATTCCGCCGTGGATTGGTGCCGCTGCCAGCGGGCCTCTAGCCCTTCCTCCGCTAAGAGGCGCAGGGCTTCCCGCAGGGCGTAGGTGAGGTTGATAGGAGCCGTATGGTGGTAGACCCTAGCGCTGCCCCAATACTGCCGCAGCAGGGCCGCATCCAAATACCAGTTGGCCACGGGTTTGGCGCGGCGTTCCAGCTTTTCCACCGCCCGTGGCCCCATGGTGAAGGGAGAGATACCGGGGGCGCAGCTCAGCCCCTTTTGGCTACAGCTATAGGCTAAATCCACCTGCCAATCGTCGAGGAAAATCGGCACACCGCCCAAACTGGTGACGGTATCCACCACCAGCAGACAGCCCTGCTCTCGGCAGGCCGCCCCCACTCCTTCCAAGGGCTGACGTACCCCGGTGGAGGTTTCGGCGTGGACGATGGCCATCACAGCGGGCTGGTGGGTCTTCAGGGCGGCGGTAATTTCCTCTAGGGTGAAGGCTTCACCCCAGGGCTTTTGGATGGTGACCACCTCGGCCCCGTAGCGCTGGGCCATGTTCACCAGGCGATGGCCAAAGTAGCCCTTCACCGCCACCAGCACCCGATC
Organism: Phormidium sp. FACHB-1136; assembly: GCF_014697375.1. Classification (GTDB taxonomy): domain Bacteria; phylum Cyanobacteriota; class Cyanobacteriia; order Phormidesmidales; family Phormidesmidaceae; genus Nodosilinea. The sequence continues at coordinate 25,027 of NZ_JACJRS010000021.1, read as the reverse complement.
CCCCGGCTCAATGGCGTTGGCGAGGGTGGCTTCCATCGCCGCTGATCCGGTTCCGGCAATGGCGTAGGTGAGTTCATGATCAGTCTGCCAGGTGTAGCGCAGCAGTTCCTGCACCTCGTCCATCATCGCGAGGTAATCGGGATCTAAATGGCCGAGGGGCTGATGATTCATGGCCGCAATCACCTGGGGATGCGCGTTCGACGGCCCCGGCCCCAGCAGCAGGCGATCTGGCACCACCAGCGGAGCCAGGGTGGAACGGTGGGTATCGCGAACGGTGGGGGAAGGAATAGAGGGTGCAGTGACCATGGCAAAGCCTCGCGTTTAGGGCCGAAGGATTAGGTAGTGCTATTTTCCTACGGAAGGGGATCGCCTAACCATGCGCCCTGCCCCTGTAGCCCACGCCGTTGGCCAGGTTAAGCGTGTTGCAAGCGGGTCAAGGAAATGCGGGCGGCTTCGGAAACCTGAAAATGGGCGTCTTTTTCCAGATAGCGCAGGGCGGCTTCAGTTTTGGGGCTGGGCAAGTGGCCGAGGGCTTCAGCCAGTCGTTGGCGCACCAGCCAGTCGTCGGACTGGGCAAATTTGAGGATTTCATCGACAGCTTCCACGTCGCCAATTTCGCCCACGGCGGCAATGGCGGCTTGCTGCATCACCACCTGATCGCTCTGGAGCGCCTGCATCAAGACATCGTGGGCACGGGGGTCTTTCAAATTGCCCAGGGACACGGCGGCGCTAAACCGTACCAGCCAATCCGTATCCTCATAGAAGGCCCGCACTAGGGTTTCAAAGGCACGGGGGTCTTCCAAATAGCCTAGGGCTCCGGCGGCGTCGGCCCGAATGCCATAGTCGGGGTCGGAGGTGAGCAGGTGGATCAAACTCTCAAAGGCTTGCTCGTCGGGTTTGAGGCCAAGGGCAAACACCGCCATGGATCGAATTTGCATATTGTCGTCGTTCAACACCTGCCGAATCAGCGGAGCCGCCTGAGCCGCCGGAACATCCCGCAACGAGGCCAAGGCAATCATCCGGTCTTTAGAATCTTGGCTTTGCAGCTTGGCGGCGATTTGGTCTAAATCCACGGATGCCATAGGAATCTCAGAAAAGTTACATCTGTTTACATTATAGATGACCTACTTTCGTCCATTGGCTGTGGCCCCCCAGCGGGTGACTCAACCAGAGTGTCCCTCATCGATTCGGCAACGATCCCCGCAGCCCAACGCTTGACGAACTTCCCGTTCCGCCAGCAGGGTCTCTAGGCTGGGGCGTCCAGTGATGGCCAGCCGCCACTGTGACCATACCCCATAGACCCAATCCACCAACGGCCCGATGATGGGCCAACCTGTGGGAGCATAGATCCAGCCTGCCCCAAGTACTTGGTAGACCTGGCGAAAAACCTCTACGTTCTTAATCACGGTGCCATCGGCCAGCACGGCATGGATGCGCCCCATGGCCGTTGCGTAATCCACTCCGCCATTATCGGCGGCAGAGTAGGTGTCTTCGGCAATGTCGGTAAACTTGACCAGCCCTCGGCCCCTGTCTTTTTGCTTCAGTGCATTGACTTCCCATACACACAGAGGACATTCGCCATCGTAGAGAAGGTTAATTCTCCAGGTGGGGGCGGTGGGCTGGGAAACGGGGGTGGAGTCAAGACGGGGGGAGGTCATCGTCAATCGACAAACTTAAAGAAACGCCATCCCTACAGCTTAACGAAGCTTTACACCAGATGTACCCTGATCCATCGCCCCTATCCGACCCGTCCTATGTGCGCCATCACCACTGGATGCAGCAGGCTCTAGCCCAGGCCGACATAGCCGCCCAGGCTGGAGATGTGCCCGTGGGAGCGGTGGTGGTTGGCCCCGATAACCAGCTTCTCGCCGCCGCCTGCAACCGTCGAGAGCAAGATCGCGACCCCACCGCCCATGCGGAAATCTTGGCCCTGCGGCAGGCGAGTCAACGGTTGGGTAACTGGCACCTCAATCAATGCACCCTCTACGTCACCCTAGAACCTTGTCCGATGTGTGCCGGGGCGATTATCCTCAGCCGCCTGGGGCTCCTGGTTTATGGGGCCGATGACCCCAAGGCCGGAGCGGTGCGTTCCCAGATCAATCTACCCGATGGCCCCTGCTCGAACCATAAGCTACCCGTCCTCGCCGGAATTTTGGCGGAACCCTGCCAACAGCACCTCCAGCAGTGGTTTGCCCAGCGTCGCCAAAACACCATCGGCTCATCGAGTGAGTAAACAGTGCTCTGGTGGTTTGCTTTGGAGTGCCCCAAAGGCTTAATTAGTAGGAAAGCTAGGCCAGAATGAAGGCATCCAGTTCATCCAGGTCGTGAATAATTTGCTCCTCGGGCACCTCAAAGGCTCTGGCCAAATCGATACTGGCTTCCAGCCTAAGCGCCATATTTTTAGAGGTGTCAAAGGCCGCATCCATCAGATCGCTTAATTTGCCAACCTTGGCCAAGATTTCAGCAACCAACGTGCGATAGGTGTGATCAATTCGAGCCATCCAGCGTTGATAGTCGCCTTCCAGCCATTTTTCTAGCTCCTTCGCCTTGCCCGTTAGATACTTCTTCCCATAACCAACTACCATACGGCTGGCAATGGTGCCAATTATAGCCCCCATGATCGGGATGGGAATAAGCGCCTGCCCAAGGGCGGCACCAGCGGCGACCATGGCAGACTCAGCACAGGCAATTTGACCCAGGGAAAGGAACTCATCGAAGCCGATTTCTCCCGTAGTATACCGCTGAGCAAGACTGGCTACAGAATAGCCAGCACTGACCACTGCCCCAGCAAGAGGTGCTGACAGATTAGCAAAATTTGTCAGCGCGTAGATTGCAGACCCCGATACGGCTCCTGTCGATCCGCCTTGGGCCGCAGAAACGCCAATATCCTGCCAGTCGTCAGCAGTAAAATCTCCCTTGAACGGGTTTTTCTTCTCTTTTGTAACTTTCTCAACTAGCTTGAATGTTACCTTAAGAATCGCCCCAATTGCTGCCCCCTTGAGTGCTACTTGGGCCATCTCGTTGAGGCTGGCTTGATGATCTAACTCAATCACCTTTTGCTGCTCAGTATCACGGTTGCGGATGTCGTTTTCATGGTGATCTAGGGTTTTATGGATCTCTCCCTGCTGCACTTCATCATAGGACGATACACCGGGCTGAATAACAGTATTAAAGGATTTTCCAGTCGTTTGCTCAATTTCATGAACACGATCTTGAATAGCGCGAACAGTTCTTGGAGCGAGACCATCGACCGATTCACCATTCAGAACCTTTTGAATCACCTCATATTGATCCTTGGGAATGTGATAGTAGGAGCCATCTCGCCCAAAGTTTTCATACTTATCCATGTGCTCTAGAACATGATCTAAGCCGTTTGTAACCCCGTTGATAAATTTAGATTGAACCTGGACGCCATCTATTGAATAGTCCGCTGGATCAATGCGACTGATTCCCTCAAACGTGGCAATAGGGGGCCGCTGATTGATCAAATCTCTAGCGTTCCGAATTCCTACTTCTACCTGCTCAGCAATCTCGCCATGTTTGGTGGACGGATTTCCCAAGATATGTTCCGGGCTACCGACGAACTCTCGAACGGTTTGGATTTGCTCCAGGGCATCGACAAGGGCTTTACCCTGGGTACCTAAAGCTGTCTGAAGCTCATCAAGTCGTTGTTGATTCGTGGCCGCAACAACACTACCAATAATCTGGGTCGTCTGATGGTGATTCTCTTTCATTTTTGCCAGATCCTAAGCAATTGTTTGATTCAAGAGCTTGCCAAGCGACTGAATATGATTGTTCAATGCGGCTAAGGCTTGTTTTTGGTCAGTAGAAAACTGGCGATAATCAGCGGGGGCACCATCCTCTAGCAGCGCTAACTGTGCTAACACTCCGTCAGCATGTTTTTCTGTGAGATTCTTCAGGCTATCGACTTCTACTTTCGCTACTCTCAGCTTACCGATTTCTAGTTCCAATTCATGGGTATATTGAGTTGCCTGTCGGGCCGCTTTTTCATTTTGGCCATTGGCCCACAGGGCACCCCCGGCCACAGCGATACCGCCAATTGTCCAGCCCACTGGCCCCGCCAAAGCAAGTAGCGCCTGACCACCCACCATGCCACTACCGCCTGCTGCCAGCGCACCGCCCCCTAACCAAGCCAGTGCTGCATTGGTCGCCGCTGCCCCAGAGAGTGCAGAGATCGCTGTTCCGGTGGAGGCCGTACCAAAGGTGGTAGCAATGACCATGGCCGCAGATGGGCCGAGGGCCGCTACCCCAGCTCCAGCGACTACCCCAGCCCCAACGGTGGACTGACGCACCGCCGCTTGTTGCTTGGCTTCAACCTCGATTTGATGGCTCAGGTTTGTAAATTCTTGGTAGCTCACCTTGAATGCCGTAACCGACTTGTCAAATTCTCTGGGAGAGTTCGCGAGGGTATTGATGTAGTCCTCACAGGCTTGAATTACCGATTCAGCCGTGGATTGGCGCAACTCAAACAGCGCTTGAGCCTGTTTCATCACGTCACCGACCAAGGCTTCGTACTGTTTCTGAGCAACTTGCAGACGTTGAATGGCTTGCTTCTTGGCGTTGTGATTCAGCATGGGGTTTGTCTCAGGGAGAGGGACTGCGGTCTAAGGAAACATCCACCCAAACAGGCTCAACAGACCAGCCAGTAGCTCGTTAGCATCAACGGGTAGAAGCTCTTCCTCCAAGAGTTCCCAGACGTTTCATGAAACAATCTCAGCAAAAATACGGAATTATCCTAAATCCGTCTTGTGTGCCCTCGGTTCAAGCGGGCGAGGAAACTTTGCCCCTAGGGTTTGACGGATGGGGAAACGGAGTTGTCTAATGCGGGTTGGGTGTAGGTGTCACTCTCGGTATGCGCCCCCCAAACTGTCCTGGTTTCACGGTTCTTCTCAATGCTGAGGGGTTAGGGTAGAGCTACGAGGTCTATCTTCCAATCTCCTCCCCTTCACCCATGGCTTTCTCGGTGCTCCGCCCTATGTCGTCTTCGGAATTGTCTGCATCCAGTTCGCGTGAATCCAGTTCGCGGCCCGCTGTTCCTGCGCCCCAGTCCCGCTGTTCGCCCTGGTTGACCCCCATCGTCTACTGGCTGGGGCAGTATCTCGTGCTGCCCAGTTACTTTGGCCCCATCGCGATTACAGGACAGGAGAAACTCCCCACCCACGGCCCAGTCATTTTGGCCCCCACCCATCGCGCCCGCTGGGATTCCATTGTGTTGCCCCTGGCGGCGGGGCGTCCCGGCACAGGGCGAGATCTGCGCTACATGGTCACCGATGACGAAGTGAAGGGGCTTCAGGGCTGGTTTATCCGACGTTTGGGGGGCTTTCCGGTGAATGTGCGCCGCCCCACGGTGGCCAGTCTGCGCCACGGCATCGAGTTGTTACTCAACCAAGAAATGCTGGTGATCTATCCCGAAGGAGGCATTCGCCGCGAGGATCGCATTCATCCCCTCAAGCCCGGTTTGGCTCGCCTTGCGGTACAAGCCGAAGCCGCCCAAGCCGACCTCAATGTTCAAATTCTGCCCGTGGATATCCACTATGGCGATCCCTATCCCCCCTGGCGCTGTCCGGTGCAGATCCACATCGGCGATCCGCTGGCCGTGAGGGACTACCTCCAGGGCCGCACCGCCCCCGAAGCCCTGAAAACCGAAGCCCAACAGATCACAGCCGACCTACAAGCACGGCTGGAAGCCATGGTGGCCGACCGACCCCAGGCCAACCCCATCTAGGCATTGGAGACAGGGTAGGGGCAAGGTCTTCTCGCCCAGGTGTCGGGAGAGGGGCGGGTAGCTAGGGCACCGGGCTGAGGTGAACCTGGCGCAGGTAGGTTTGGCCCTCTTCGGTGAGCATGAGTTCGGCAAATTTGGGGCCAATGGGGGGCAGGCGATTATCGCGACGATAGACCACCGCTAGGGGGTAGGCCAGGGGATAGTCCGACTGGCTCAGAATCCTGGGATCTAGGGTGTAAACGCCCTTGGTGCGGCAGAGATCTACATCCGGGTGGATAGGCTGACCGGAGGCATTGCGGAGGGGCTGTACTGCCTGTCGTCGGGAGGAACCCAGGGCGAGGGGATAGACCGAACATTGGCCCCCAATGGAACTGAGGGGCGTGATACCAAGGCTGCCCACCCCAGCGGTTTCAAAATCGTTAATCATCCGGCGCAGCATGGGAAGGGGAGGTAGCCCCACAGGGGCCGCGCTGCTGGGGGTATTGGGGGCATCCTCAGGAAAAATGAACTGATCCAGGGCCGCTAGGGTGGTGGGGCTAGGGTTGACGTAGAGGGCCAGCGGTAGGTTGAGGCCGGACTGAATTTGGCCCCAGAATTGGGTTTTACCCTGGTAGAGATCCTGCACCTGGATGAGGGTAAGGGTGCCACCGAGTTGGTCGGGAAGCCCCTGGCTACGACCCTGGTAGCTAAAGGCCACCACCACCGCAAGGCCATCGTAGGCGATGGGTTGGGCGGCTAAGTCGGGCGGCAAGGGTTCAAAGATCGGCACCACGGCAAAGGCGGCTTGCCGGGTCTGCACCACCTCTAGGGCGGCGGCAATGGAAGGGGTGGGGCGATAGATGAGGTTTAGACCGGGCTGATCCTGGGCCAACTGCTCTGCCCAGGGCAGGGTGAGGCCATCCTGGGGTTGCCATTGCAGCAAGGTTTCCCACACATCCCCCGCCAGGGCCGTATAGACAAAATTGCCCTCCGGTACAGAGCCCACGGCCTCAAAGCAGCAGGTGGGGGGCGTCGCTTGGGCCTCTAGCGGTTTGGGCCTTAGCCCTTGCCACAGCAGATAGCCTGCCAGACCCACGCCCCCTAACCCCAGCAGGGTCACCAGGGCCGTTTTCCAGCGAGAACGACGACGACGATCGACCACGCTGGGCGGGGCCAACTGGCTGACCACGGGTTCCGGCGGCAGGTGTAGCAGGGCTTGGTAGGCAGCTTGGGCCTGGGGAAAGGGCGCTTCGATGCCCAGCAGTTGCCGGATGAAGGACTTCAGGGGCGGATGCACCGCTGGCCAGTGGGCCTCGCGTTTGGGGTTGAGGCGCTGGCCGTTGACCTCGTTAAGCCCCCCCGTCAGCAGTTGAAAGGCCACCTGCCCCAAGGCCCGCAAATCCTCCTGGGGGGTGGGGTGGGGAGCCTCAATCACCAGCGGGTCGATGGCGTCCTCCCAGAGGGCAAAATCCGTCAAATACACAAACTCTTCGCCGCCTTGCTCCACCCACAGCAGACTAGAAAGTTGGATATTGCCGTGGACAATCCCCGTTTGCAGCCGCCCCGGAGACAGGGCATAGCGCTGCTGGTGCAGCCCAGTCAAAGTTTGCAAGACCTGCCGCAACACCCGATGCACCTCTGCCCCCGTAAAGGGAGGCCGCACCGTCAGCAGATGGTTCAGATCCATGGCCTGATCCTCTACGGGGAGGATCAGGTAGGCTCTGGTCTCTCCCAGGGGGGCGAGGGCTTCGATGGGGGCAATCACCCGCAAATCTTGGCTGCGGCCATCGGCCAGGTTCACCCCCACCTGGTTCAAAAACATATCCCGTCGCTGCTGCTGATCTCGCGGGTTAAAGTAGCGCTCCGGTAGCAGGTATTCCCGCAAGGTCATCGGGGTTTCTGCCCCTAGCAGGGTGGCTTGGTAGCTACGGCCAATGCCCCGTTGGCCCACACAGGGCCCCACGCGATAGTGGCCCTGTTCCCCCTGCACCACTCTGCCGAGGGGTAGCGTGGTCATAAAGCCACAACGAGGGCACACGGTCGCCCTAGGGTCTGCCTCCACCGCCCGCTGAGCCAAGGCACAGTTGAGCGGTGCCCCCACCTCACAGCGATATTGGGGATAGTGAATGGGCCAGGGCACCACTCCCGGTGGGGACAGCAGCCCAGAATCTACAGGCTCCAGGATAGGAACCTCCTCCAGCAGTTCTGGGGGTAACACCTCCGGCTTAATCTGCTCTAACACGGGTTGCAGCCATGGCCACTGGGCCAGCCGCCGATAACGCGCCACCCGCAGCGGACCGGGATACCGCAGCAGGTAGCGGCGGAGAACATACTGTGTCAGCGAATGGTTCAGCACAATCCACCGAATCCCTAGGGCTTTTCCATCATAGACAGCCACCCAAGGGCCGCTCTCAGCCATTTATTAAAACTTTGTTCGATTTTTTCGGCTTCCTGTCCTGCTATTCCTATGATGCCTGCAAGGGTTTTCAGAGGAAATCACCATGTCCCAGGCTCACGTTGTCCGGCTTTTTCGCGATGCCCAAGCCAATCCTGCCCTCAAAGATCGTCTCAGTGTCTCCGCCACGCCAGAGGAATTTGTCCAACTCGCCCAGCAACATGGCTATGAATTTACCCTAGAAGAATGGCAGTCTTCCACCCGGTTCTCTGTGGAAGAACTGGACTGTGAACTCTCCGAAATTCCGGGCATTTAGTCTAGGGTTTCATCCTCGGTTGAGAGAGAGGATCTGGAGACGGGTTACCGTCTCTCTCCCAGGTTGGGCTACGGCTTATACACCTCTCGGCTCTATTGGTAACCCCTTGGAGGATCCCCCTAAATCCCCCTTATAAAGGGGGACTTTGAGTCTCAAAAAAGGCGGACTTTGAGTCCAGAATCCCCTTCCCTTCGAGTCCAGTTCCCCCCTTACTAAGCTGCTGTGTACACACATCTCGGCCCTCACCCCCTCAGTCCCCCTCTCCCAAAAACGGGTGAGGGGGAAGCCAGACAGGGCTTTCCGGCTCCCCTTCTCCCGCCCTGGGAGAAGGGGTTGGGGGATGAGGGCAAAGCCCTGACAGCAAGGGTTTCAAGACTTATGTGTACACAGTAGCCTTACTAAGGGAGCTAGGGGGGATCAGCAGATACCTCAAATGACCGCAGATCCCTTTTCAAACGCTCTCTACGAGGATGGTGGGGTTACAGGGGCCAGGGCGGCGGTGATCCGTTGGAAGAGTTGCTTGAGGCGGATGGGTTTACTGAGGTACTGATTGGCCCCGGCGGCGAGGCAGCGTTCCTCGTCGATGGGCATGGCGAGGGCGGTGAGGGCGATGATAGGCACCGTGGCCAGGGCCGGATTTTGGCGAATTTGGCGGATGGCTTCTAGGCCGTCGAGGTGGGGCATTTGAATGTCCATCAAAATGACATCGGGCTGGGCCGTTGCGGCCAGGGTGACTGACTCTAGACCGTTGCGAGCCACAATAATTCGGTAGCCCTTGGCCTCTAGGTAGGAGGTTGTGGTGCTGATGCTGGCTTCGTTGTCTTCGGCCAGCAGGATGAGGGGGGCCTCGGCGGGTTCGGTTGGGGGAGAGGCGGCAATGGAAGCGGTAGAATCCGCGCCGAGGGAGGACTCGCCGGGAATGGGAATGATCGGGATCTGCACGGTAAAGCAACTGCCATGGCCCACTTCGCTGGCAAGCGTGACCTCGCCGCCATGGGCATTCACAATGCGTTTGACTAGGGAGAGCCCCAGGCCCGTGCCTTCGTGTTGGCGATTGAGGGCGGCATTGACCTGCGTAAAGGGCTGAAACAGCTTTTGGGCATCTTCGGGGCTAATGCCAATGCCAGTATCGCTAACCGCCAGGGACAGCAGGCCTAGGGTGTCGCTGGGGGGCACCTGGGGGTGAATCCAGGTTCCGGCCTGGGTCGTCGCGTCTGGGGCTAGGGTGGTATAGCTGGCGGTGAGGGTAATCTGACCTCCTTCGGGGGTGAATTTGACGGCATTGGTGAGCAGGTTGATCAACACTTGACGGAGGCGACGGTCATCCCCGTAGAGGTCGGGCAGACCTTCAGGGATGTGGGTTTCGATCCGCTGACGTTTTTTGTGGGCCTGCTGCTTCACAAAGGTGACGCTAGCACTGCACAGCAGACTGACGTTGATGGCACTGAAGTCTAGCTCCATCTGACCCGCCTCAATTTTGGCGAGATCCAGAACGTCGTTAATCAGCGCGAGCAGGTGGTTGCCACTGCGCTCAATGGTGGCTAGGCTGTGCTGCTGGCGTTCATTCAGGGGGCCAAAGATTTCCTCTTGCAGCCCTTCGGTCATGCCCAGGATGGCGTTGAGGGGGGTGCGGAGTTCGTGGCTCATGTTGGCCAGAAATTCGTCCTTGAGGCGGGTGGCGCGTTCGAGTTCGGCATTGGTGCGGCGCAGGGCCACTTCGGTGGCTTTGCGCTCCGTAATGTCTTCGATTAACCCCTCAATGGCCAACAGGTGGTTCGCTTCATCCCAAACGGGGTGCTGCACGACATGGATGATGCGAACCTCCCCATCTGACCGGGTAAAGGCCATCTCAAATTCCTGGGAGGGCACCCTATCGGTGAGGAGCTTTTGAACTTCGGCCTGGGCTAGTTCTATGGTTTCGGGAAACCAGTTGACGGCGGTGGCCCAGGGTTTACCCAAAACGGCCTCTGGTGGCACACCAAAGATGGCCTGCAACCCACCACTGACGTAGGTCATCACCGTCCCCGTGTGGCTAAAGATGACAAATCGATCCCCAATGTCATCCACAAGGCGCTGAAACTTGGCTCGACTCTCCCGAATATCCTGCTCGGCCTGTTTGCGGTGGGTAATGTCTTGGTGAAGGCCCACCATACGCAGGGGCTGGCCCTGGCCATCGCAGTACAGTTTGGCCGTAGACAACACCCACCGTACCTCGCCATCGGGGCGACGAATGCGAAGCTCGGCATTGAAGGGGATGCTGGCCCGTAGGTCGGCCTCCAACTGCGCCTCAACCCAGTTTAGATCATCGGGATGAACGGCCCCCCGCCAGTCTTGGTAGGTAATAGGCCGTCCCAGGTCTTGCAAACCGTAGTCCTGATAAATTTGGTCATCCCACATCAGGTCGCTACCCAAATTCCATTCCCAAATGCCGTAGGATCCGGCTTTCAGGGCCAAGGTGAGGCGGCTACTCTGCTCCTTCAGTGCCAGTTCTGCCTGTTTGCGGACGGTAATATCTTGGTTAATACCAATCATGTGTACGGGCTGGCCCTGCTCGTCTCGCTGCACATAGGCCGAGGACTGAATCCACCGCAGTGCGCCATCGGTGCGATAAATCCGAAACTCCGTTCCCTCGTAGGGCGCACCCTGAAGGGCAGCTTGCAGCAAGGCTTCCACCGGATCAATATCCTCAGGGTGGACGAGGTTTCGCCAGGTTTGCCAGTCGGTAATCCGATCCGTCTCAGGCAGGCCATAGATACGGCAGAGGGAGGGATCCCAAAATAGGTCTTGGTCTAAATCCCACAGCCAAAAGCCAATATGCCCCGCCTGCAATGCCAAAGATAAACGGCTTGCCAAACACTGAAGTTCTGATTCAGCCTGTTTGCGCTCGGTAATGTCTTGGTTGATGCCCACCATCCGAGTAGGGTTGCCTTGGCTGTCGCGCTGCACTTGGGCCACGGCATAGATCCAGCGCAGTTCTCCGTCAGGACGCAGAATGCGAAACTCGATGTCATAGACCGCCTCGCCCCGCAAAGCTTTTTTCAGCAAGGCGTCAGCCCGGTCACGGTCGTCGGGGTGGAGGCTGTTGAGCCAGGTGAGGTAAATCGCCCGTTCCCTCGAATTTTGCAGGCCGTAGAGGACGTACATCTGGTCATCCCAGTTCACCTCGTTTACGCAGTCCCAATCCCAGGTGCCAATGGATCCAGCTTGTAAGGCCAACGATAGACGGTCGGTCAGGTCTTGTAGGGCCGCTTCCGCTGCTTTCCGCGCAGTAATATCTTGGGTAATGCTCACCATTCGCACGGGGTGTCCCTCTGCATCGTACTGGGTTTGGGCAAAGGCTTGCACCCACCGCAGGGTGGCATCCGGTCGGCAAATCCGAAACTCAGCGGCAATCACCTCTCGGCCTGTCTGGGCCTGGGATAATTGATCCTCGACCCGGTTAACATCGTCCGGATGCAGGCGATCATGCCAGTCTTGGTAGGTGACAGGTCGTCCTAGGTCTTGCAGGCCATACAGGTGATAGATCTGCTGATCCCAGACGGGAGGATTGACAAAATCCCACTCGCTAACGCCGTAGGAACCCAATTGCAGGGCCAAGGTCAAACGGTTAGCCAGGTCTTTCGCGGCGGCTTCGGCTTCGGCCCGTTCTAGGCGGGGGAAGATGCGGTTGGTCACTGCTTCAATCAGGGCAATTTCGTCCTCTCGCCACGTCCGGGGTATGGCATCGTTCACGGTCAACAGGTATTTCCAACGGCCCTCGCGATGGAAGGGCACAGCGACATAGGCCCGAATCTGGAGGGCGACATAGCGATCCCTAGCCACCCGAGGATCCTGCTGGGTGTCGTTGATAACAATCGGTTCTCTGGCCCGTGCCGCCTGCCGAAACGCCTCGGTGATGAAGTCTGATAGGCGATACCCCCCAACGGCATCGGGCTTATCGGCACTATGCCAGGTGTAGTTCACCGTGGCTTGGTCAGCGGCTTCGTCAATGTGGGCGAACACACAGAGGGTGGCCTGGAGATAATCGCCCACCTTGGCCCCGACGGTGCGCATGATTTCTTCGGCGGTGGACAGGCGGGAGAGATCGGTGGCCAAGTCCGCCAAAAAGTCCAAATTGCGCTCGGTGCGCTTGCGGGCGGTCACATCCTGAATCACCGCCAGCAGCCGATGGCCTGCGCTATCTTCCACACGGCTCAAAAATATCTCCAGCACCTTGTCCTGAAGCGGCAATTCGCGCTCAAACCGTATCGACTCCCCGGTTTCCAGAACGTGATCATAGCGGTCGTAGCAATCCTCTACCTCCCCTGGAAAATGGTCGCGGACGGACTGCCCACTGAGATCCGGAATGCCAAACATCGACCGCATGGCTGGGTTCATCGCCACATAGGCATAGTCGCGCAGACCATCGGGCCGCAGGGGCAACCGCTCAAAGAGGCAAACCCCTTCATCGATGGACTCGAATAGGGCACGATACAGCGTTTCGGCATCATCTAGGGAGATGGCCGTCGTTTTCTGGCTCACCTCAGCCTGATCCACCTGGGCCGAGAGCTGGGCGATCTGGTGTTGCTGTTGCTCAAGCTGCCGTTGCCACTGGGCCTGGGCCTGCTGCGCCGCCTCGCGCTCGGTCGCTAATTGTTGAGAGAGATGCCGAATCTGCTCCTGGGCCGCTGCCAGTTGCTCAGACAGGCTGGGTTCTGGAAACATGGGATGGGCCAGTGGTGTGTTCTGCTGCCATCAAAGCCGCCATAGAATACCGCTATAGAAAATGCCGTTATAAAGTTGTTATAAAAAATGTCGCTACAAAATGTTCGGGAACAACCTTTTACAGCCAGAGTAAGCCGCCGAGAAGAGTTTCCCTGACCATCAGGGCTTGTGGTCTGCCTCATCCCCTTGGCACTCGCGCATGGGGAAATTATAGCCACGATTCTGACCCAGCCGCGAACTTTCCCTCCGCGCCACAGGGTGGCCCTCCTAGGATTGCCAAACACCCCTAAATTTAGATTCCCTAAATTAGATCCTCAAACTGGATCAAGCGTCACAGAATATCCTCACCCTAGACGCCCCCATCTGTTAGATTAAGCGGAGTCTTTGGCGGCGGGAGATGCCTAACCCGCAGACCAGGGTGCCCCTGGAACCCTAGGGTGAGCCTAAAGGTCATGGCGATAGCAAACATTTCGAGAGGACGGTGAGGCATGGTGATCAGGGAACGGAGTGGCCGAACCATAGGCCAGGGCGGGCTAATGGCCTGGGTGGGGCTGGCGATGGCCCTAGGGATGGCCCTACCCGCTGAAGCACAACTCCAACGCTCCCCCACGCCTTCGACGGCTTCTTTGGGGACTGTCCAAGCTACCCCAGCGATGGCGATGGATGGACACAGTACCGATGGACACAGTACCGATGGACACGGGGAGGATGACCCTAGCGCCAATCCAGAACTGGATGATTGGAACCAGCCGCGCCCCAGTGCCCCTAGCCCGGTGGAATTGGTCACGGCGGCCCACGGCAATCACTTTACGGTGGGTTTTCCCCAGGGTTGGACGATCACCCACGCCGAGACCTCGCCCTTGCTGAAGGCCCAGTCTCCGGCAGAGCCCACCATCACCACCGAAATTTCCTGGTATACCGAGGCACCGGGGCAGGTGTTTGCCGCTCTGATGGCCGATATCCAGGCCGAGGGCCACACGGTCGCTCGCTACGACGCCATCACCATGGACGGCACCACGGCAATACGGCTATGGCTGACGGATTTACCAGAGTCGGAACCCACCCATGCCTTCCTGAGTGTGGTGGGCTATGGCAACGCCACCGCCCTTTTGGTCAGTCGCTACAATGCCCGCAGCCACGACCTAGATAACCTGCTCAGCCAAATCCATCAATCCTTCCGGCGCATGACACCTAGCGCGGTAGATCCCCAGCCAGCCCCAACCGACGACAGATAAGGCCCATTACCATACCCGCACACCATCCCGCACACCATACCCTCACTAGGAGCAGCATTCACCGTGACCCTTTGGCAGCGCAAACGATTTACCGTGGCGACCCTCATCCCCCTCAGCGTTCTGATCTATGCCTGTGGCAGCGGCATCCCCAGGGGTGAATCGTTATCCGAGTCCTCATCGGCGGTTCCCTGCGAAAGGGATGCTACCGGGGCTAAGGGGGAACTCTGCACCATGCCGCCCGCCGATAGCCACGGGGGCCACGGAACCGCTGCTGGGGCTGGCCACGGTGATCACGCCATGGATCTTGGCCCAGCGGATGCCACCTATGACCTCCGCTTCATCGACGCGATGGTGATTCACCACCAGGGAGCCGTGATCATGGCAGAAGCGGCCCTTGAACAGTCTCAGCGGCCCGAAATTCGCCAGCTTGCCGAGGCCATCATCGCTGCCCAGGCCCAGGAAATCGACCAAATGCAGCAGTGGCGCAAGGCGTGGTATCCCGATGCCAGCCCAGAGCCCGTGATGTATCACGCCGCGATGAAGCACGATATGGCGATGTCTGAGGAGATGGCGGCAGCGATGCGGATGGATATGGATTTGGGCGGAGCCGACGATGAATTTGACCTGCGCTTCCTTGACGCCATGATTCCCCACCACGAGGGAGCCTTAGTGATGGCCCAAGAAGCCCAATCCAAGAGCACTCGTCCCGAAATGCAAACCCTCGCCGAGGCGATTTTGACCTCTCAACAGGCGGAAATTGACCAAATGCAGCAGTGGCGCAAGGATTGGTACGACCAATAGCGGGTTGGCTGACAAACAATTCTGCACCGGGCGCGGAAGCCGTGCCCCTACCGTCAAAGGGCCATGTAGGGGTCAGGTCTCCTGACCCTTGGGCGGATCTGGGTTCTGGCAAGTTTTGTCAGCCAACCAGAGTTAACAGGTGACTTGCGTAAAGGATGGCTGTATAGTACAAATGCATTTAGCTATCCAAGGGTTCGCCCATGGCAGCTTTGATTTGATCCACAAACTGCTGATGGTCAATCACGGGTTTGGAGATGTAGTCATCGGCTCCGCTTTGGCTGAGGAAATTTTCGCGGTCGCCCTCCATGGCGTGGGCCGTGACGAGAATAATCGGCAAATGGGCGGTTTGAGGGTCGGCCTTCAGCAGTTGGGTGATTTTGATGCCGTCCATCGGTTTGCCCTGGTACAGACTGTGGGCCAAGGACACATCCATCAAAATGACGCTGATTTCGCCACTGCGGGCCAGCGTCACCACCTCTTCCACATCTTCGGTGTGTTTAACGGTTAAACCGCCGCGTTTGGTCAAAATCTTGGAGAATACCCGTGCATTAACGACATCATCTTCAACAATTAGGACGGTTTTCATGGTGCTGATTTACCCGTATCACCGAATTACTATGCCACAGAACCCCAAGGCTGCCCCCAAGGTGGCCGAGGCGATGGACTGGGGCTGGCTTGATCGCCTTTGACGCAAGGCAGACAGAAGGCAACCATCCCGTCAAAAAGCGGTCAGACCATCGAGCACCCCTGCCGAAAAGCTTGCCATGCCGCTACCCTTGCCATTAAGTTACAGCATTGTTAACCCTAAATTGGGTTAACCCCCAAACCAACCCATCTCCATCCTAGCCGAGTCTAGGGAGAGGTTGAGTTTCCCAGAGATCTGCCCATTGGGTCTACGGCTTCTTTAAAGTTTCACCTAATTTTCCATCCAGGAACCCCCACCCATGTCCGACCAACTGAACCTACTGGCTTCGGGGCAAATTGTGCCCACCTCGCTCCACACCGAGGTGCAACGGTCGTACCTGGAATACGCCATGAGCGTGATTGTAGGGCGGGCCTTGCCGGATGTGCGGGATGGCCTCAAACCCGTGCATCGCCGCATTCTCTACGCCATGCACGAGCTGGGATTAACCCCCGACCGACCCTACCGCAAGTGCGCCCGTGTGGTGGGAGATGTGCTGGGCAAATACCATCCCCACGGCGATCAGGCGGTCTACGATGCCCTGGTGCGGATGGTGCAGACCTTCTCTAGCCGCTACCCCCTGCTGGATGGCCACGGCAACTTTGGATCGGTGGATAACGACCCCCCGGCGGCGATGCGCTACACCGAAACCCGCCTCTCCCCCGTTAGCCATGGGGCCATGTTAGGAGACATCAGCGAAGCCCTGGTGGACTTCATCGACAACTTCGATAGCTCCCAGCAGGAGCCGGTGGTGCTGCCTGCCCAGTTGCCCAACCTCTTGCTAAACGGCTGTTCTGGCATTGCCGTGGGTATGGCGACGAACATTCCGCCCCACAACCTGGGGGAGGTGGTGGACGGGCTGATTGCCATGATTGATCGGCCCCAGATGACCGATGAGGAACTGTTTCGCCTCATCCCTGGCCCCGACTTCCCCACCGGAGGGGAAATCATCGGCACCGAGGGCATTCTCGATGCCTACCGCACCGGACGGGGCAGCATTCCCATTCGCGGCATCTGCCAGTTTGAGGAAATCCGCCCTGGCAAGGGTCGCCAGCGCCGCAACGCCATTGTGGTAACGGAACTGCCCTACCAGGTGAACAAGGCCGGATGGATTGAGAAAATTGCCCAACTTGTCAACGCAGGCAAACTGGAGGGCATCGCCGATATCCGGGACGAAAGCGACCGCGACGGAATGCGGGTGGTGATCGAACTGAAGCGCGATTCCCCCGCCCAAAAGGTGCTGCAAGACCTCTACCGAATGACGCCGCTGCAAAGCAACTTCGGCGTGATTATGCTGGCCCTAGACAATGGCCAACCCCGTCAAATGCCCCTGCGCGAGGTGATGCAGGCGTTTTTAGACTTCCGGGAAACCACCCTCACCCGCCACTACCAGCACCAGCTCGAAAAAACTGAAGCCAAGCGCCACATCACCGAAGGCCTACTCACCGCCCTAAACAACCTCGATGCCATCATCGATATCCTCCGCAACGCCCCCGACGGCACCACCGCCAAGCAGACCTTCCAGGAACGGTTCACCCTCAGCGAACGGCAGTCCGACGCTATTTTGGCCATGCCCCTACGCAAGCTCACCGGCATGGAACGCCAGGGTCTCGAAACCGAATTTGAAGAACTCACCCAGCGCCGGGACGAATTGCAGAACCTCCTAGCCGACCGCAAGGAACTGCTGAAAGCCCTGAAAAAAGAACTTCGATCCCTGCGTAAAAAGTTCAACGACCCCCGCCGCACCCGCATCCAAAGCGACGCCGAACGGGCCGAAGAAACCCAACAAGTCGAAGAAATTATCGCCGAGGTGGACGAAGAAGAGGCCGTAGTGGAATTCACCCAAAAGGGCTACGTGCGCCGCTACTCCCAGCGATCCTACCAACGGCGACAGGCAAGGCTAGACACCGACACCAACCCCAAACTGCACCCCACCGAAGACGACCCCATCGTCCAAGTGGAAGCCGCCCTCACCACCCAAGAAGTCCTCACCCTCACCCGCGATGGCCGCGCCTTCACGGTTGCCGTGGGGGAGATTCCGCCGCCGCCCCGCCAGGGTAAGGGCGTGCCCCTGGTCAACCTGCTGCCCGATTCCGTCCCCGCCGAGGCCGACGCCATTGTGGCCCAGTTCGTCCTGCGCGAAGACCTGATGGAACACGACCTCATCCTCGTCACCCAAAAGGGCAAAATCAAACGCGCCCCCCTAAAGGAATTCACCAACCTCACCGGACGCGGCCTCACCGCCATGAAGGTCAAAGACGACGACGAACTCGCCTACGTCAGCCTCGCTCAACTGGGGGATGACCTGGTGCTGGCCAGCTCCGGTGGTCGAGTGTTGCGCTTCCCCATCGACGACGAAAACCTGCCCCTGATGGGCCGCACCGCCCAAGGCCCCCAAGGAATGCGCCTGGGCAAATACGAGCGCCTGGTGGGCTGCGTCACGGTGCAATCTGGCTACGACGAGGTGCTGCTGATCTCGGCGGCGGGCTTCGGAAAACGCCTCCCCGTCGAAGACCTCCGCAGCACCAAACGCGGCGACCTCGGCAGTCTAGCCTTCCACTTCAGTCTCAAAACCGACAAGTTGCTGACCCTGCTGCCCGCCCCCGCCCACAGCACCCTCACCCTCTTCTCCAACACCGACCGCATCGCCATTCTCCCCACCGCCACCGTGCCCCGCCTAGGCCGCACCGGAGAATGCCCCCGATTGGTGAAGCCCAACAAGGAGGAAACCCTGGTTCGTGTTACGCAGGTGGTGCCCCTTGCCAATTCTGAAAATGCCCCTGAAGAGGAGTAGTGGTGGTGGCGTAAGCAATGGCTGGATGCTACCCCGCAGCTATGATATTGTTCAGCCGGAATAATGATGAATTTCTTAGGATATTATAGCGAATTTCACTCGATTGAAGTACATTGCGATGATCCCCCCTGCCCCCCTTATCAAGGGGGGTAAAGCGTGAGCCTTAGACCGCTAAGTTCTGGGGGGATCTAGAACTCAACAATGGTGTATCTCACTCTATCGGGAACCGCTATAGTTACAAAATAATCTTACTGACTTTGGATAGGAATGTTTTTATCGGCGGCTGGGTTCTTGCTTCTACACTTGATGAATCTTCCCCTGTTACTGAATGCTAAAAGGGAGAAGCATAGCTTGGATATTTCATGCCAAATCCGCATTGAAAAACCCGAATTTCCTAGGGTTGAATTGCGGCTCACCAAGGCGATCAGAGTATCGCCAGATTGGGTGATTGCCGCGAATACACCCTAGACTTCTGACTTTTGGGCACCGGGGCGATTAGGGCCCGGATTTGGTATTAAAAAGAAGGCTTTAGCAATCGCCCAATGGCACGGTGGACGGCATCGGCGTAGCGGATTTCTCCGGCGAATATTTTGGTCATGGTTAGGGTGCTGGAGGGGCGTTTTATGCCTAGGCGATAGGTTAAGGCTGGGGCTTGGTAAACCACTTGGGCAAGGCGTTTGGCCCAGCGCATGTCTTCCCCCCATTCACGATTCATCACTTCGCTGTAGCGGGGCAGGGCTTGGTCGTCTCCTTGGATGGCTTGGGAAATGGCCTCGGCGGCTTTGAGCCCGCTAAAGATGGAGGGACGAATGCCTTCAGCGGTGAAGGGATCGACCACACAGGCGGCTTCTCCGGCTAAGACAGCACGGTGGGTGTGCAGCGGTTGAGCCCCATCCCAGAGGAAGATGGGGTGGCCGAAGGGTTGCACGGTCTTGGCATCCACGGCAAACTCGGCGGCATAATCGTTGACGGGACGGCGTAGATCCTGTCGTCGCTGGTCGCCAGATCGACTCAGCACGGCCCCCCCAATCGAGTAGCCGTCCGCCTTGGGAAAGTTCCAGGTGTAGCCTTGCCGAATCACGCCTAGATCGGCATAAATGATGGGCTCATCAGGAACCGTTAGGCGGGGTTCAATTTCTAGGGCAGCGGCCAATCGATAGCGGCGTTGAGTAAATCCTAGCCATTTCGCCATCGACCCCTTGGCTCCATCAGCGGCAATCAAAAACTTTCCAGCCACGGGGCCTCGGCTGGTTTCTACTTGCCAGGTGTCGCCCTTAGCCTCAATGCCTTTAGCCTTGGTGGCGTCCCACAGGGTGGCTCCTTGCCGCTGGGCCTGCTGCACAATGAAATGGTCAAACTGGTCACGCCGCACCATCCATAGGGCCAGTTCCTCTGGCAACTCCACATCCACCGGATCCTGAAAGTTGAAGGTGTAGCGTCCCTTACGTACCTTGACAGAAATGACGGGGCTAAAGTCGAAGTCAAACCATTGGCCAATTTGGGGCGAGACACCCCCACCGCAGGGCTTATAGCGTGGCAGCGTGGCAACTTCTACCATCAGTACCCGGTGGCCAGATCGGCTGAGGTGGTAGGCGGCGGTGGATCCGGCGGGGCCAGCGCCGACGATGATGCAGTCGTAGAGGGTCATGGATTTAGGAGGCAGGGGTTAGGAAATAGAGGTTAGGAAACAGGAGGCCAGGAGCAGGAGTTAGGCTAGGCCAACCAGCAGGCGAGGGGAAATATGAGGTATTGCAGGAAGAAGAGCTTCCAAATGAACTGGTAGAAATTGGGGTAGGAGAGGGTGGCTCTGGGGCTGTTGGGGTAGAGGGGGGCCACGCGAAAGCTGGCAATCCACAGGGCGGCGAGGGCAACCAGGTGGGTAGACATCAGCAGGGGGCGATTGACCCCATGCAGCCAAGGGGCTACCAAGACGATGCCCACATAGCAGAGGGTGAGCATTCCCCTCGCCAGGTTAAACACCGGACGCTGGCCAAGGTTAACGGAGAAGGTGCGGATGCCGTAGCGACGGTCGCCTTCAATGTCGGGGATATCCTTAAACAGGGCAATGGCGATGCTAAACAGCAGAATAAATGCCGTCAAAGCCCACACGCGACCCGGAATGGTGAGGGGTTGCCCCAGGCGTTCGCTGAAGTGCAGAAACAGGCCCAGGTTCACCACGGCCCCTCGCACCGCCAAAATGCAAAAGGAGGCCCAAAAGGGAAACCGCTTCAGCCGCAGGGGCGGTAGGGAATAGGCGGTGCCAATGACCAAACTCAGGCCCACCGTGGCCAGCAGCCACGGCCCTCCCACCAGCGCCAAACCGAAGGAACCTAGCCCCGCCAGAGCCACAATCCAACGACCATCGGCCAAGGAAAATTCCCCAGAGGCCAGGGGCAGGTGGGGCTTGTTGATTTGGTCAATGGCCACGTCCTCAAGCTGGTTGAGGCCGACAATATAGAGGTTACCCAGCAGGCAAGCCACCAGGGCCACCCCAATACTGGGCATCAATCCTTCCCTTATCGGCAGGGCTGGGGAATCTAAGCCCGCCAGGACAATCGCGGCGAGGCCCAGAACGCTGAGGCTAGTCCCGATGACCGTGTGGGGTCGCCAGAACTTCCAGAGGGCATAGATCCAGCGCAGGGGGGTATGGCGAAATTGCAGGCGGGGTGGGGAGTCCTTCGGGGACGCAATCACAAAAAACACCTCGACAAAGGGCAGCAACAGAAACACAAACCGTTTCTAGCTTATCGGCTGTTGACGCCCCCGCCCTAGGGATGCTCGCCTCGAAGGATCGGCTAGGGGTGTCTGGCCGGGGCTAAGTTTTCTGCGGCAGAACCCGGATCGGCCAGTGCTACAGTAAGGCAAACCGTCTCGTTGCAATCGCCATGGCCTTCTCCATTGACGACGCCAAAACCCGTTTAGACGAACTCTGCGCTACATGGGGCAAGCGGGTGGATTACCTGGCCATTCGCCTAGAGCAATCCGAGGGCACCGACATTTTTCTGCGCGGCGGCACCATCGAAACCCTCAGCGAGGGCTTAGCCATTGGGGGCCATGTGCGGGCCTGCTACAAGGGCGGCTGGGGCTTTGCCAGCTTTAACGATTTAGCCGAACTCGCGGCCCAGGTGGAGGATGCGGTATCGGCGGCGCGGATGGTCGGCCAAGACGAAACCCTGCTAGCGCCTGTGGATCCGGTGCAAGTGGTGCAGCGCCTCCCCATGACGGGCACCGATCCTCGCCACATTCCCCTGGCCCGCAAAAAGGATCTCTGCCGCCACTACGCCGACCTGTTGCAGAGCATCGACGACCGCATTGCCACCACCTCCGTGCGCTACGGCGATATCACCCAGCGGGTGCTGCTGGTTACTTCCGAGGGAAGCCACATTGATCAGGCGTGGTCGGACATGGAAATGCGCTTTGCCGCCACCGCCCGCGATGGGGATCAGGTGCAAACCGGACGGGAAACCACCGGATCCCGCCGCGCCTACGAGGATTTAGAAGGGCTGGATCCCCAGGTGATGGCCTCCGCCCGCCGAGCCGTGGCTGCCCTGGATTTGCCCACCGTGCGGGGATCGACCTACGAAGTGGTGATTGACCCAATTTTGACCGGGCTATTTGTCCATGAAGCCTTTGGCCACCTTTCTGAGGCCGACATGGCCTACGAAAACCCTGACCTGCTAGAGGCCATGAGCATGGGCCGTCGGTTTGGCCCAGAGGCGCTGCAAATCTACGACGGCGCTGCCCCCCAAGGCCATCGCGGCAGCTATTTCTATGACGACGAAGGTACCCCCGCCACCACCACCCAACTGATCCAAGACGGCGTGCTGGTGGGGCGGCTGCATTCCCGCGAAACCGCTGGCAAGCTGGGCGAAACGCCCACCGGAAACGCCCGCTGCCTCAACTACCACTACTCCCCCCTGGTGCGGATGACCAACACCTGGATTGAACGCGGCACCACCCCCGTCAACGACCTGTTTGCCGACATCCAGGAAGGCGTCTATGCCCGCAACTGGCTGGAGGGGATGACCAACGGCGAAATGTTCACCTTCACCGCTGGAGAAGCCTGGATGATTCGCAACGGCGAACTGGCCGAACCCGTGCGGGATGTCACTCTGTCGGGCAACGTGTTTCGCACCCTGGCGGATATTGTGGCCATCGGCGATGACTTCTACTGGGACGAATCCGGCGGCTGCGGCAAGGGCGGGCAAAATGGCCTCCCCGTCGGCTGCGGTGGCCCTAGTCTGCGGATTAAAAACGTCGTCGTCGGTGGCGAGGCGGAGGATTGGTAAAACTGGCCTTTGTAGACCTTGGTAGGTTGGATGCAGCGAAAACCCCAACACGTACCGGGGATTTAGATCGGGCCGACCCCAACCTATTTGCCTGAATGAGGTATGCCTCAATCAGGTTACTCCTACCAACAAACGTCCTGCCCCCTTGCCTACGACCTATTTAACTAGCGCTACTTTCCAAATATCCCTTAAGAATGCCCTGAGATGACGATAGCCACGAGTAAACAGGGAATACTAAACCTGTCCCTGGCCGATGCCTATTTCGGGGCAGGTCGTTTCCTTGGCTATCGTTATGCACAATGTTCTTGTTTCCCCCAAAACTCGCAAGCCTCGTTCTGATGGCCTAGCTGACCGATGGCGCTACTGGTTTGATAATTTCATGGCGCGGGGCACAGTGGCCTTGGTGAGTGGCTTGGGCTTGGTGTCCTTGGCGTTTATTACGCTGATGGCCGCTGTAGTAACCGCCTCTGGGATGCGGCCTGCGGATGGGGAAAGCCTGAATTTGCCCGAATCCCTGTGGGGGGTGCTAATGCGTACCCTCGATTCGGGGACGGTGGGGGGTGATACGGGCTGGATCTTTCGGCTAACAATGCTGTTTGTCACCTTTGGCGGCATTTTTCTAGTCAGTACCTTGATCGGTTTGTTGAGTAGCGGCATTGATAGCAAGCTAGAGGATTTACGCAAGGGACGATCAAGGGTTTTAGAGACCGATCATATTGTCATTTTGGGATGGTCGTTACAAATTTTCACGCTAATTTCAGAACTAGCCTTGGCCAATGCCAATCGTCACGACACCTGCGTCGTGGTTCTCAGTGAAAACGATAAGGTTGAGATGGAATCGGCTCTGCAAGAAACCCTAGGAAAATTAGATCGCGTGCGGCTTGTTTGTCGGACGGGCAGACCTAGCAGCATGGCCGATCTGGGTATGGTGAGCATCCAAACAGCGCGTTCCATTGTGATTTTGAACTCCTCCCAGGGGCAGGACGACACCCACTTAATTACGACGCTGTTGGCGATTGCCAATATTCCCCGTTCCCACGATCAGCCCTACCATTTAGTGGCCCAGGTACAGTCTGAAAAGACCTTGGATGTTTTGAACTTGGTGGCCCAGGCCGATGTGGAACCGTTGTTGATTAACGATCTAATTTCTCGCATTGTGGTGCAAACCTGTCGGCAGTCGGGGCTGTCTACGGTTTATATTGATCTGCTGAACTTTAGCGGCGACGAAATTTACTTTCGCGAAGAACCTACCCTACAAGGCAAATCCTACGGGCAGGCTCTACTATCCTACAATCGCTCGTCGGTGATTGGTATTCAGACTAGTGATGGCTCCATCCAACTCAATCCAACCAGTGATAGGTTGTTGCAAGCTGGGGAACGGCTCATTGTCATTAGCGAAGATGACGATACGACATATCTCAACCAAGCCGATAAAGCTCCCATTGATGAACAGGCTATTACCTTAACAGAACCCGCTCCAGCCAGGGCTGAACAAACGCTAATTTTGGGATGGAATGATCGAGTTAACAGTATTATTCAACTGCTCGATCAGTATGTGCAACACTCCGGACAGATTTAGGAGGCTGTGATCCCAGTCTATGCGGCGATAACCCCGTAGTTCAGGAGGGTCTGGTAGTTGGGATGGGATTGAATCAAAGTTGGCTCCAGAGCAAACGTGGCTGTAAATAGGTCGAGAAGATGGGCATTCAGGGCCTGCCGTTTGAACGAGGCGATAGAGAAACTGAGCGGTTCAGCGGATTCACCCTTAGCTTGCGTGGATATCAGGGCGGCTTTGGCCAAATTAAGGGCCATCAGACTGGCGTTGACATGGGAATCGAGGGCTTCGGGAGAACGGGCTTGGCAATCCGCTAAGCCGGTGAATTGGCGAGCATCGCGGAAGATAAATTCGATTTGAAACCGCGCCGCGTAGCCTTGATAGATCACCAGGGGGTCACCGTCGATATCCGTGGAGAACAAGACGACATAGCTCCGTCGCCCGCCTTGCTCCTTGAGCAGATAGGCCAAGCGGATGGGGCGCTTGAGGCTGACTGACCAAACCACAGCGGTGTAGAGGGACACCCCCTCC
>NZ_JACJRS010000209.1 GCF_014697375.1 Phormidium sp. FACHB-1136 | reverse complement strand
CTCTACTTTTGCCTAAATTCATCGCCGCTAAGCTTAACCCCTTGCCCCCTCAGGTCTCCCAAAGCTTAGTAACTTAGTACCCCTGTCCAGAACTTATGACTGTCCAGTAATCATTGAATTTAAGTTTTAATATGCCAGCCGTTATTGCTTTAATACCTGCTCGCTCTGGTTCAAAGGGAGTCCCTCACAAAAATATTCGTGACCTAGCTGGTCATTCATTGCTTGAGTGGTCTATCGCAGCTTGTCAGCAGAGTCAATTCATTGACCGAACGATTGTTTCTACAGATTCAGAGGTTTATGCTCAATTATCTATTAAAAAAGGAGCAGAGGCTCCCTTTTTACGCCCTTCTGAAATCTCTGGTGATAAATCCAGTGATTATGATTTTATCAAGCATGCCTTAGATTGGCTAAGGCATCATGGGTACATACCAGACTATATTGTTCACATTCGTCCCACTACCCCCCTACGTGATCCATTACTCATCGATCAAGCTATAAAGCATTTCATGAGTCATCCAAAGGCCACTTCTCTACGTTCTGTCCATCCAATGTCTGAATCTGCCTATAAGTCTCTTGAAATTACTCCCGAGGGTCAACTAAGTCGAATTGGATCAGGTAATACCGATTTGGATGCTGTTAACCAGGCAAGACAAGGGTTTCCAATGACTTACATTGCAAATGGTTATGTTGATGTTTTGTCCACTAGCTTTATTCTTAATAATCAACTTATCCACGGCAGCTATGTCATTCCTTTCGTAACTCCCATAGCCCATGAAGTCGATACTGAGGAGGATTTTTCTTATCTAGAATTTCAGCTATCTAAGTATCCTGAAATTTTGTCAAAGCTTTTCCCTTGAACTCACCCAAGTATTGATAACTATGGCTAATCACTCGTTTTCACGGGTACCTCAGAAGGTACCAAAAGTTAAGACAAAATTCCGCTCCATTCAAACATCAATACCTGCACCCAGCACTAAAGAAGTTTTGGAGAGATTAGAGAAGGTTGAGTCTCGTTCCATGCACGGACAACTTCCGCTGGTGTGGGATCGAGCTGAAAACTTCAGTATTTATGATATCGCGGGTAATCGTTGGATCGATTTTACCTCAACAATATTTGTTGCTAATGTAGGGCATTCTAATCAGCGGGTTGTCTCGGCCATTCAGGACACACTAGATCATCCACTGTATAGTTGTTATGCCTATGCAAATCCAATTCGAGCTAACTATTTAGAAAAACTAGTCAGGTTTGCGGGAGCACCCTTTGAAAAAGCATTTCTCTTGTCAGCCGGTACTGAAGCGACTGAGGCTACTCTAAAGTTGATGCGGATGTACGGACAAAAATATGGGAAACGCCGTCTTGGTGTTATTTGTATTGAAAATAATTGGCATGGGCGTACACTGGGTGCTCAAATGATGAGCAGTAACCTTCCTCAGCGGGCATGGATTGGCTATCAAGATGATAATATTCACCACATTCCATTTCCTTATCCCTGGTCACTCAATGGCTTGAGTGGTAATGATTTTTTCTATCAAGGATTAGAAAAGTTGATCACCAATGGTATTAATCCGAAAACTGATATTTGTGGTTTCATGCTAGAAACCTTTCAAGGGTGGGGTGCTGTTTTTTATCCAAATGATTTTGTTCAAGCAGTCGAGAAATTCTGCAGAAAACATAATGTTTTATTAGCATTTGACGAAATGCAATCAGGATTTGGTCGTACAGGGTGTAAGTTTGGGTTTGAACATTATCAAGTAGTTCCAGACTTAATTGCTTGCGGTAAGGGTATGGGTGGTGGTGTGCCACTATCTGGCGTGATTGGACGTGCAGAGATTCTGGATTTACCAGAGATCGGCAACATGAGTAGCACTCACTCCGCAAACCCATTAGTTTGTGCGGCTGGATTAGCTGTTTTAGAAGAAATTGAATCTTTGAGTTTAATTGATGAAGCTTCTCGAAAGGGGGGCATCCTGTTTGACGCTTTGCATAAGCTACAAAGAAAATATCCCGATCTAATTTCCAATGTGTTTGGCAAGGGGTTGATTGCTGCAGTTCTATTTAAGAACCCGATTACTAACAGTCCAGACGGTTTATTTACTAGTAGAGTTGCAGAACGTTGTATGCAGAAGGGTTTGTTAGTGGTACATACGGGACGTGAATCCATCAAGATTGGGCCACCTTTGACAATTACAGATGAAGCACTTCTAGAGGGTATAGATGTTCTAGGAGAAGCAATCGTAGAAATTACTAAAGAAACAGTCTGATGATTACTGGTATTCGCCATATTGGATTAGTGGTGTCTGATCTAGATAAGGCACTTAATTTTTGGTGTGATGTTCTGGGATTCCAAATTCAGCGAAAAATGGAGGAATCAGGCCCACATTTAGATGCCATGATGGGTCTTGAGAATGTTCAGGTAACAACTGCTAAGCTTTCTGACCAAAATGGTAACTTACTAGAATTACTTCATTTTAAGTCTCACCCCGATAAGCCAATATGGGGAGGTACACCTTACTCTACAGGACTAACTCATATTGCACTCACTGTCCAAAATTTAGATCAAACAGTTCAAAAGTTAAACCAAGCTGGGGTTACTTTTCCTGGAGAAATTCAAAAATCTCCAGATGGCACAGTAAAAGTAATTTACTCCAAAGGACCTGAAGGAATTCTGTTAGAGCTTGTAGAGGTTGTAGATACAATGAACTCATCCCGAAACGATAAGGAAGGTTATATTGATGTTGTTTATGATGAGTTCAAAAAACCTTTTACGTCATACCCGCAGAAACTTACAAGTTATTTAGTTAGGAGATTTGATATACTGGACAGTGGGAAGTTCTGTATCCGGTAGCGGGACGCCAAGAAAAACGGACATGAGCTGAGTCAATCGACCCATCATGTCCGAAACTGGCTGATGTAAAGCCTTTC
>NZ_JACJRS010000208.1 GCF_014697375.1 Phormidium sp. FACHB-1136 | reverse complement strand
ACGCCAAGGCCTTGAGGTGTCGCAGATCCCGACGATGGCTATATTGACGCAGCAAGGACAGCACTTGATCATAGAGACAGGTGGTGGCTGGCATGGCAAAGACCCTGAGATATGCAATTCCAGCGTCTCATGTCACCTCACCTTTTCCCCCTCGCAGCACGAGGTTTCAAGCCTTTCACCCACTTCTGTCAGGCAGTCAGGATTGCACCAGTCTTACACTGATCAGAAAATTTCAAAATCCGGAAGATACGCTGATCAGAAAACTGCAAAATCCAGTAAACCACGCAACGCTCAATTCACCTTCATGCAGTCTAAATCTAAGCCTTTAAAATCCCATGGAAACTTTACATTTCCTGCCAAGCGCCCTCGCCTGATCCGCCGTGCTGCACACCAGATTTGACAATATCTCTTTTGCAGCCGTTTGAGATGGGTTGACTGAAATTGGGGCACTATTAACAATCGGCATAACCAAGCCACCCAAACCCAAAAGTCTGAGATTTTAAGCCAAAAACCCCGTTTCAGCCCTTGCCCTTCCACCCCCGGTTTAATCTCACCTGCGATTGGCACACTCTACAGTCAGGGTTGAGCCTAGGCCAATCTAGTCCAGTCTTAGTCTAGGGACTTTTATAAGACTTCAGAATGCCCTAATAACAGTACCATTCAGTTTTTGAATAGTTGCGGTCACTGCAACTATTCAATCAAAATCAACGAGATTTCAAGGGTTTTAGCGATTCTCAGGGCTAGACTCATTTTGTCTTATTCGAGGGTACTGGCACAGGGTCTAGGCTTACACTACGAATTACACAACATAACTGTTAGGATGGCGCTGGGGGTCAAAATGGCCCAAACCCTAGACGCTGCCAGGGATTGAAGATGCCTCGCCAGCCTGCCCCAAAGTGTGTCGCCTGCGCCCAGCTTTCGGTTGAGGAAGCCCAAGATCGCCATGGCCCTGGGGGAGATAATTGCTGGATTACGTCACGCTGCCACCGTCGTCGCTCCCACTACCGTCATCGGGGTCAGGTGAATGTGCAGCGGCAAGAGCAATATCGAGCCCATCAGCATCAGGTCAAGGTGGATGAACTGAAGATTGAGGTGGACTTACCCCCGGCGGCCTATCTCTACCTGTACCGAGCCAAACGAGCCGATAGCCCTGTCCATGCCGTAGCTGCATCGGTTTGGCAGGGCGACCAACAACTATTGAGCGTGCGACCTATCCACTGCGCGGGCCTGACGGGGCGGCGGCTGAAACAATACCTGGTGCAGGTGTTAGAGGAAATCCACCAGCGCTATCCCCAGATCCATCAGTTCGAGGCTGAAGTTCGCCTAGAGCCTACCGAATGCCCGATTAAGGGTTGTCCTTTGCGAGGATCTGACCCAACCGCTGTGCCTGAACTGGTGGTGACGGCAACATGACGACACCCTCAACCCTAGAGACGGCCCTCGATGCAGCTTTGGTTGATCCAGAGACGATGAGCCTAGGCCAGCTTTGGCAGGCGATTGAACCTGTCTTAGGGCGTCTGGATCTGCATGAACAACTGGCGGTTGGGGGTGCGGTGATTGAACGACTGGCGACCCTGCACCAGGCCAAAGCAGAAGCTCTTTTCGAGCAATGGCAAGCCGTCTATGACCCTGAAGATCCGATCCTGGCGCAAGACTGGCTGAGGGGATTGGTGCGCTCCAGTCAGCAGCTCGATACCGAGGACATGGTTGCGTTACCGACTCGGCAGCGTATCCAGGCTGAGCGGGTTCACGAGGAAGACTCGGTGGTGGCCACCGTAGACAAGGCCACCCTGCTGGCGATGGTGGATGAGATGGAGGCCGCCCAGCAGGCTATCGCTGTGGCCTACGATGAATCCGTTGGCGTTTGGGTGGAGCAGATCCGGGTTTGGTTTGAGGCCCACCCAGAGGCTATTGAGGTGCACCATCTCCAGGCCCAGCTTGATTGGCCCCTGGTGCAGGTTTGGTTAGGGCTGCTGCTGGGTGACTTCCGGCTAGAACCGGGCGAAGGCGAGTTTTACGTGAGGCCGATTTGGGTTGAGAAAGGTCGTCTTTGAGGCTTGGGTTTTCCCCTTAGAATGGAGTCAGGCGAGGACGGTGGCGACCACCATCTCCGCAATGACGACTGTTCAGGCTGCACCAAAGAAGGGGGAAGTCACTTTGACGCAAACCATGGACTTGCTGGGAGCCGATTATCGCCGCATTCTGGAGTTCTTGCTTGACCAGGAAGCGGTAGGCAACATTGTGGTGATCACCTCCAACGTGACCGACCTGTGCCTGCACACCAATTCTCTACTATTGCCGAGTCGTGGCCTGCGCCAGCCCGCTGATTGGTGTGGCTACGGGTATCGGCGGAGTTGGCGACGTTCTCTCGATGACTTCGAGCAAACGAATCCAGACTATGACCAGCTCAAGGCGCTGCTGGCGAGGGATGGCCAGGTCAACGATTTTGAGTACACGCTGTTTCGGCCCGATGTGGCTGATAATCCTCGGCTTGATGCCACGGTACGTTACCAGACCTCATACTTTCTGTGCCAAAACTACCTCGGTCACGAAGTACGGATTGGGGTTTCTCGCCCTCAGGATTATGAGGTGCTGGATTTGCGTGCGGATGTTCGGCTAGGACGTTAGCACGGGTCGGCTTTGGTGCAGAGGCCAGGATCTTTACGACGGGTCTTGCTCCTTTGGCGTAGCTTCCATGTCGCGCAATGCAGCATCCACCTCCATTTCCAGTTGTTTGGCGGTGGGGAGAGAGCCTTGAAGCGCAGGCGGCAGGTCTTCCCTCAGTTGGTAGGTGGCGACACCAATGGGGTTTTGGACGGTATCCAGGGCAAATTCAGCGGTGGTGCGCTTTTTAGACTTGCACAGAATAATACCAATTGTGGCGTTATCCTGATCGTCGCGCAGCAGGTGGTTGACGGCGCTGAT
>NZ_JACJRS010000207.1 GCF_014697375.1 Phormidium sp. FACHB-1136 | reverse complement strand
TGCTTCTGAAGCTCTTGCTTTTCCTCTGACGTTAGATAGTTTCTGACTCCCATGGCTTATTCCAGAATTTTAATGTATTATACGCAGTTTAGATGACTAACAGCTTAGATGAAAAAACATTATTCACAGTGTTTGGACGTATGTCTACTGGAAAGTTTTATTATGAAATTCATAATTGGGCACCTCGATTAATTACCGTATAGCGAACATGAAAAGCCTGAAACCCCTGAAATCTCGTAGCTACTTCCACGAAGATTTGGATTTTTCGAGGTGCCCAATTCTAGAATTGAAGGCAAGCAACGCATTACAGTTGAAGTAATTAGTCACCGCAACAAAGCTGGGCTATTGCGAATGGGGCCAAAGCTTGTAGCATAAGGGGCATGACGATACAGCCCCGTCCAGAGCCAACCCTGCCGGAGATCGACCCTGAAGAGCAAGGGGCGCGGTATTGGTACGAGCGTTACGGTGAGCAACGTGCAGAGACCGAGCAACTGAGGCAGCGGGTTAAGGAGCTAGAGGAGCAGTTCGAGGGTCTCACTGAAAAACGGAGGAAGCTGAGTGGGCGCACGAGTGAAACGAGTTCCCAGCCACCCTCCTCGGATGGGGTGAAGAAACCGAACCGGGATCAGCAAAAGCCGCAACGAAAACGAGGTCCCAAATATAACCATCCCGGCACAACGCGCAACGGCTTTGGCTGGATGGATCACGCCGTGTTGTTCGAGGTGGAGCGCTGCCCGGTCTGCGGGGGTGAGGTGGAACGCCAACCCCAGGGAACCCAGCGCCAGCCGGTGGCCGAACTGGTGCCGAAACTGGTTGAAGTGTGGGAGTACGAGCGGCCCCGGTATCGATGTCCCGCCTGCGAGTGGCAGGGTTACCCGGATTGGCCGATCGGGTGCCGGGAGGGGTTTAGCTATGGCGGACGGTTAAGTAGTGGGGTGGGTTGGCTGGGCTATGGGGGCAACCTGTCGTGGTCAAAACAGCGCTATGTGGTCGAGAGCATCTTCGGTGTGCCGATGTCTCAAGGCAGTTTAGCCAAGGTACATCAGTGGTTTTGTGCCGCCCTACACCCCCCCTATGAGCCATGGTGGCGTTGGATTCAACAGCCTGGGGTGCGCTGTGTCGATGAGACCAGTTATCGCGTCAACGGGGTGAATCATTGGATTTGGATTGCCGTCGCACCGGAATGCTGCGTGCTGTTCTTGGCCCCCACCCGCAGTTCAGCGGAGGTCAAAACGCTGTTGGGTGAGGACTTCGCAGGCATCCTCAGCAGCGACGACTGGTCGGCCTATGGGCTGCAATCGGCGGGGGCCAAGCAGAAGTGCTGGGCGCACCTAGAGCGGGAACTCAAGGCCTTAACCACCTCTCGCTTCCCGGAAAATCGCGAGTTCGCCCACCGAATCTTCCCCATTATCCACACCGCCCGCCAAGCCCACCGGGACTCCCATCAGGGGCAACTCAGTTTGGCCGAACTCCAAGCCCTCAGACCCATCCTTGAAGCGGAGTTAGCTTACGTGCTAGAGCATCCCCAAACGGGGCGTTGGGCGACGGATTCTCAAGGGTTAGCGAATCGGTTTCGCAGGCATGGGTCAGACTGGTTTACGTTCCTCACCCATCCTGAGGTCAAGCCTGACAACAACGAGGCCGAGCGAGGCTTGCGACCCGTGGTGATTCATCGCAAAGTCTCCGGTGGTGCCCGCAGTGATTGGGGGGCTCAGTTAGTCGCGATGATGTTCAGTTTTCTCGAATCCATGCGCCGTCAGGGTAAAAACGCGGTAGACCACCTCTTTGAGCTCATCGCCGCTTCGGGGTGATCCCCCCCTGCTCTTTCGCCGAGATAATCCTGGGGCTCTGGAGGCTTTCTCATTAAGCCTCCCTTATTGCTGTGACTAATTACCAGTTGAAAATGCTCAATGTGAAATAGATGGAGGCTTTGAAGGTGAAAGCAAGTTTGCTATTATTGAGGCAAAATGTCAGTCTCTAGATGATTTTATTATCAGACAGCTCTACTATCCCTATCGACTATGGCAGTCTAAGATTGGCAAAGAAGTAATTCCAATCTTTCTTTCTTTTTCTAATAATATTTTTACGTTCTATATATGGGCACCTCGAAAAATACGGATTTTATTGAGAACGCCTACGATAGGCTAACGGTTTCAGGCTCCAGAAACTCGCAATAAGGCAATTAATCGAGGTGCCCATATTTGATTTTCTCAATGTTTATCACTATGACTCACTCCAATTAAAATCTATAGGGCACCTCGAAAAATCCAAATCTTCGTGGGAGTAGCTACGAGATTTCAGGGGTTTCAGGCTTTTCATGTTCGCTATACGGTAATTAATCGAGGTGCCCTATACATAGGTACTGTATTGGACATTATGAAATTGACTTAACAGATCTAAGAGAACTATCCAAGAGGATAGAAGTAATTGAAGAGGAGGATCGCTCAACTTTTCCACAAGCAGATAAGTTTGAAAGAATCATTGATTTGATGGATAAACTCTATATCAATGATTCATTAACTAAAGATGAAATTACAACAGAATATGCGTTTGATGTCAGGCAAGCAGACTACTATATTTCAGCAGGTGCTTATCTGGGCTTATTTGATAGATTAGAGACTGGATCTAGTGCGGCTAGATAAGCTGATATGCATTTAAATTGCATTGACTGTGTTTCCTTTATTTTTGATCTTGCGATCCCAGTTGATGACAAGCTGTCCTTCGTTCAACAGGTTATGAACAAGCGCTTCTAGATCCTCAATTGATTCAAATAGACGATTGGCAATAAATTCCTTTGCAGAGTGCCAAACTAATGCAGAGTGCCAAACTAACTCGATTAAATTATAGTCCGGACTGTAGGGTGGCAGAAATTCTAAAACAATGTTGGGCATCTCCTGCGCTATCTTCTCTAGAATCTCTGCCTTTTTATGAATACTTGCATTATCTAAAATGATAAGAATCTTAGGGCCATCCTGCTCAAAGTCTTCGATCCGTCTACCTTCTCCAACCCATTCCTGTTTCACTTCTTCGTAGAATCCATGGAGGACACTGAAAAAGCTATCACCAGTTCCCTTACTGATAAAATCAACAATGCGCTTCTTATTCGAAAGACG
>NZ_JACJRS010000206.1 GCF_014697375.1 Phormidium sp. FACHB-1136 | reverse complement strand
GCAAACGCTATCATCATCGACATAAATTCCATCGCAGCAAGTTCCTCAGACCCTCATCTGAATTCTGCTTGCTGCTTTCCTTTTTGGATCAAATGGATAAAGTCGAGGTTAGGAGATGTTGTTAATCTGGGATTGAAAAGTTTTCAATCATTCACGCAATCGGTTTGGTCTTCAAAGCCCGTTGCAGAAGTTGTTGGAAATTTACAGGTTGGAGCTGCGGATATAGGTGACGTTGTTGAAGACGTAATTTCTGACAGGTTAACAGACCTACAAGACTTGAGTGATAACGCATTGACGACAATGTTCTCAGTCTTTCAGGGTCAACAGGCTGAGAATATCGCTAAAACTAAAAGCATATCTGACGAGAACCAGGTTTCAACCTCAAATGCAATTAAACCAACAGAGGAAGAAACTGCTCTGACAGTAGTTCGCCATGAAGGTTGGGGCATTCAGACTTATCAGTCTGAAGAAGGAGGAGAGTCTGCATCATTTACTGAGTTGCAAGACTCTTCAGGAAATACTGTTGGGGCGCTATTGCAATATTCTCCTGATCAAAGTCAACGACTCATTGATCATTTTCATGGACTGAGCTTACATAGTCCAAATGCTTGGCATAAGGGTAAATTGAGTCCAGCGGTCGTAGACCAGTTAGGAGCAACATCTGTGGTGGTTGCTTCGGGCTTGAGTGCGGGACAATTATTTAGGGTAATTGGGCCACCTGAAGCAGTTGCAGGTTTATCGAAAGGGGCTTATGAATTAGTACAAAGCAGTGGTTCTCTCGGTACAGTCAGAGATGTAATCAGAAAGAAGTTTGTACACCAGCTTCGCTTCGCTCAGACTTCTGCTATGCCCATTCTGGCTCCTATTGTTGCATACCAGGTACTCCATGCCATTGTAGGTACACAACAAATCAATCAGATAAATCAACGTCTAGCCCACATGGAGCAGATTTTAGAAGAGCTTCATGTTAGGCAAGAAGCCGCAATTCTAGGCGAAATTTATTATGCAGTTAATGTCTTAGATGACATTGAATCGGAGCGCATGAACACCGGAATCTTCACGCCAGATGCCAGTAATCGGCTTGCGTTGGTTGAAAAGAATATTCTTTCTATTCTTGAGCGAAATCGTCTGTTGGTTGAACAATTTCGAGATAAGGCCAAAAATGCCAGGGTGCAACGAGGTCGCCAGGGTGCCCGTAGTGCGGCGGAATTGCTTAAATCTAGTGGGAAACAGGCCATCCACGATATGCAGTGTTTAATTGGCCTGATTGCCGCTGATCTTAAGCTTGAGCAAATGTTGCTTCTCCAGGCAATGCAAAATAACCCTAGCGACGTAGGGCGACGGCAGGAACGTATTCATAGCAAAATGAAAAGGCATGAACAGGTCATCACAAATCTTCCCTCTGTGACAGAGCTTGAGCGTCATGCTAATGCTTGCTTGAAGGCAATGCAGTGGTGGGATCGGTTGATCGATTTTGGCCAAACAAGTCAGGAGGTCAAAGAAACTCAGGCTTATGGTTTAGAGGATGTTAAACCAGGGCTTTCAATTCTCAGGCCAAGTCTGAACGGTTATATTTTCTGGAAAAGTGAAGAGGGTATCCAGGTCTTTTCTATGCCTGGGGATGACCTCCAGCTTCAACCCACTGAATTAGCATCTGAGAGCGATCTAGGAGTTCGGCAAGTGACCGTTAAAGAGCAAGTCGTTACAGGCAAAACCTACCAGTTGCAACTGCCAGAAGCTTCAGAGTCTTTGAGGATCGCCATCAGCGAGGAAGTAGAACCAGGTATTTGGCTTGGGCAACAGCTTGATCAAGAATTTAAGCAACCTGTCATGGTTTATGCCCATGATTACCTCTGACGCTATCTGTGGGGTGAGCTCGCCCCATTGGAATCCGTCCAATTTTTGCTCAACATAGATTACGATTTGCCCATCCATCCTATGTTCTACATAAACCAACGGGGATGACGCAATTTCTATCAAGAGTTCTCCGTGCTGCTGAAAATTCTGCCGCTGCTGCTGGTCTGTGTGCTGGGCTTCGGGCTGAGGCGGGCGGGGCTGCTTGGCCCTAGGGATGCCCAAACCCTAGGTACGCTTTTGTCCTACCTGACCCTGCCAGCGGTGGTTCTACGCGCCCTAGCCACCGTCACCCTCACTCCGGATCTGGTTTACCTGCCCCTTTCCGCCCTGGTGGTCGTCGTCGGGTTGACCCTGATTGGAGCACTAATCCTCAAACCCCTAGCCTGGGAACGCCCCCAGGCTGGAGCCTGGATGATTACCTTCCTCAGTTTCGAGGGCGGGGCGGTGGGCTATCCCACCATGCTGCTGGCCTTTGGGGAAGAGGGACTGAGCCGCCTGGTATTGTTTGACCTCGCCCAGGCCGTCTACCTGCTCACGGTGGTCTACGGCATCGCCACCTGGTTTGGATCGGCGGAAATTACCGTGGGACGGGTGAGCCTGAAACTCGTCAAAACTCCCTTCTTTTGGGCCATTTGGGTGGGTTTAGGGCTGAACTTTCTGGGCTGGCAACCGCCCCCGCTGATGGCGCTGCTGGATATTTTGGCCAACAGCTTTGTGTTTCTGGTGCTAGTGCTACTGGGGCTAGAATTTCACCTGCACATCGCCTCGGTGGGGCGGTTTCTGGCCCTTGCCCTGCTGAAAGTCGGTGTTGGTCTTGGGCTGGGCTGGGGAGTCTCTGCCCTGTTTGGTTTAACGGGGCTAGAACGGGCGGCGGTGCTGGTGGGAGCGGCCCTGCCCCCTAGTATGCTGTCGCTGCTGTTTGCCCAGGAAAACCAGCTCGACACCCGCTTTGTGATGAGTTTTATTTCCGTTGCGGTACCCGTCTATTGGCTGGTCATGGCGTTGATTCTCCCCGCCTTAGGGCCATGACCTTGCCCAGCGCGCTAGAGGTTTCTGAGAGGATATTTGAAAGCACGGAGGTGGGGTATGAAACGTCTCACGCGAGTCTGCGTAACATAATGAACGTCTCTGAGGATTCGGGCAAGCGCTCGTTGTCCACCTTCAACCGCCGACACCCATACAGCTAGCCATAGGTACGCTCCACCACCCACCGTCGGGGTAACAGGACAAAGTCTGATTAAGCTGATGGGCACCTCGATTAATTGAGTATCCAGGGAATTGCCGTCTCAAAAAAGAACACAGTGAGACAGAAATAACCTTTCTATCGCACTGTGTCAGTCGTGATTAAAATGAA
>NZ_JACJRS010000205.1 GCF_014697375.1 Phormidium sp. FACHB-1136 | reverse complement strand
GGGGCTATCTGGTTGTTCATCCATGACTACAATCGCAACATCCGAGAAAAGCTGGCCAAGCAAGGTCATCCGGCTTTTTCCTCTAGCCTGCACTAAAATGCACTACCATCTGTTAAAGAGGCAGACATTATCGTTTACAACGATGATTCATGTAAATCGCCTCATATTGTTGTTGAGTGCAAAAAACAGGATGTTTCGGAAGCTGAATTTGTTCAGGCAGTTGAGCAAGCGTTTAGCTATGCTGTAGCCGAGGGTGCGAGCTTCGTTTGGGTGACATCAGGCATTAAGGATCAGTATTATCAAGTTCCGAAGGAGAAGCCTAAAGATCGCATCACGATTCCCGATATTCCGCGATTTGGAGTAACGAAGCTTGCAAGATACAAATATGCTAAAGGAGGCGGCAAATCTAACGGACAACAATTATTTGAGTTAGAAGTTGTTACCGAAGATGAGTTAACTCGTAGATTTAAACAAGCTCATCAATCCCTTTGGGGTGGTGGACAGTTAAACCCATCAGAGGCTTTTGATGAACTCGATAAGCTGATTTTTTGTAAATTGTGGGATGAGAAGAAACCCCGCAAGAAAGGAGAGCCTTACGATTTTCAGATTTTTCAGGCTTCTGACGATGAAAATAATCAAAAGACTGCTCAAGAACTTGAACAACAGACAAACGAGGAACTGAACCAGCGAATTAAGGCACTGTATAACGAGGGACGAAAAAAAGATCCTGAAGTTTTTAGGGATGATATTCGTCTAAGTCCTGAAAAGTTGCGAACTGTTGTTGGTTATTTAGAAAGAATTAATTTAGGTAAAACCGATCTAGATAGTAAAGGCCGTGCTTTTGAAACCTTTATGGGATCGTTTTTTAGAGGTGACTTTGGGCAGTATTTCACACCTAGAGTAATCGTTAAATTTATTGTGGATGTTTTGCCCATCACCCATGAATCTTTAGTATTGGATACCTCATGTGGCAGCGGAGGCTTTCTGCTTCATGCGCTTGATAAGGTCAGAAGAGAGGCGGATGAATATTATCCTGACCACAAAACTGATCCAGATGAAGCAAAGCAGCACTATCAACATTGGCATGATTTTGCGGCTAATAATCTATTTGGTATTGAGATTAATGAACAGATTGCTCGTGTTGCCAAGATGAATATGATTATTCATGACGATGGGCACACCAATGTAATTGCATCAGATGGGTTACGCGATAGTGAAGACCTGATCAAACGCAGTGGAAATGATCGATTTAAATACAACCAGTTCAACTTTATTATTACAAATCCGCCGTTTGGTTCTGTAATTAAACAAACTGAACAAGCCTATATGAACCAATATGGTTTTGCTCTTAAACCCGAAGATTGGTTAAACCCCAAAAGCAAACCAGCTCCCAGAGAAACCCAAAGCACGGAGATTTTGTTTATTGAACAATGCCATCAGTTTTTAGTAGAGGGTGGATATCTTGCAATCGTAGTTCCTGATGGTATTTTGAAAAATTCTAGTTTGCAATATGTGCGCGATGGTATTGAGGAAAAATATCGCATTGTGGCAGTGTTATCACTACCTCAAACCGCGTTTCAGGCGACAGGAGCAGGAGTCAAAAGTTCAGTTCTGTTTCTGAAAAAACATACTCAATCACAAACAGACAAGATCCAATCGCAAAAAATGAATCTGCAAGAGCAAATTAAAATTCGCCATAACTACTTAAAAGCGTTAGAGAAAATCGATAATGACAAGAAACGTCACATTCGAGATTTACGCGGTTTTGAAAATCCTCAGAGTTTGTCGGGCAAAGCTTTAAAAGATTTAGAATCCTATAAGGTGTGGAAGAAAGAGGTTACGGCTGAATATAATGAAAAAATTGATGTACTCAAAGAGACATTAACTGAACAATACACTGAAGAAAAACAGCAAGTTCTTGATGATTACCCCATTTTTATGGCAATTGCTGATGACATTGGCTACGACGCAACCGGAAAACCTACCAGCACTAACGAGCTAGACTTTATCAGCCAAGAACTTGCCCGATTTATTGAATTGATCGAGCGAGGTGAAGTATGAACTTTCAGTTTTCGTCCGATGTTAATAAGAATAAGATTTTTCTAGTTAATTTAACCGATTGTAGAGGAAGGCTTGATCCCTATTATTACAAACCAGAATTTCTAGCTTTGAGAAAGAGACTAGAAAATCATTCATTATTTCAGAGAATGGGGAGTTTAATAAAATCTTGGAATAGGGGAGATGGCCCCCGTGAAGGCTTTTACACTGACAATACTGAAGATGGAGTTTTTTTTCTGCGTGTGAATAATCTCAAAAATCACACTATTGACACCAATGAAATTAAATACATTAACAGATATGTTCATGAAAACACATTAAAAAGAGCAAGGGTTACTGCTGGAGATGTAGTTTTTGCAATCAGTGGAACAAAAGATAATCTGGGTACAGTTTCAGTAATCCCTGA
Source organism: Phormidium sp. FACHB-1136 (assembly GCF_014697375.1). Lineage (GTDB taxonomy): Bacteria > Cyanobacteriota > Cyanobacteriia > Phormidesmidales > Phormidesmidaceae > Nodosilinea. The sequence continues at coordinate 758 of NZ_JACJRS010000205.1, read as the reverse complement.
GAATATTTTAGAAGCTAATTTAAACTCAGCATTAGTCAAGCTAGAGTTAGATTGGTCGGCTATAGACAAAAAATATTTTTGCTATATGTTCGATTTAAATATAACAAGATTTCAAATTGATTTTATTGGTAAAGGTGCTGCTCAAAACAACTTAAACAATGAAGAAATTTCGCAAATACACTTATTCACTCCCTCAATTAAACAGCAACAGAAAATAGTTGAGTGTCTAGATGAAGCCCATCTAAAAAAAGAACAGAAAGAAGCAGAAGCACAGCAATTACTCAACAGTATCGACGATTATCTGCTAAACGAATTAGGTATTGACTTGTCAAAAGTCGAAGAAAATACTCTTCAAAGTCGGATATTTCATCGAAATTTTAGCAAGATATTAGGTAGCCGATTTGATGCTCCTGCTTACTTTAAGGAGTTATTATTACCCTCTGCTCTTTTTCCTATGAAAAAGTTTAAGGATTGCGTTTCCATGAATCCTTTAACTATATTCTCTAGCTTTGGAGACAATACGCAAGCAACTTTTATTCCAATGGAAAATGTTTCTGAAATTTATGGAGAAGCGGGTAGTGCATTAATGCACGGGACAGAGGAAAATCAGGCTACGCCACCACGATAACCAGGGAGACAAACGCATGGCCATCGAGATGACCTGTCCGACCTGTGGGTCTCACGATATCTCCAAGAACGGCACCAGCCATCGCGGGAAGCAAAATTACAAGTGCCGGGACTGTGGCCGTCAATTTGTG
>NZ_JACJRS010000204.1 GCF_014697375.1 Phormidium sp. FACHB-1136 | reverse complement strand
CCTCCGCTGGCTCAAGGGTGCCGTCAACAAAGGGCGTCCGTTGCTCCAACCCATCCCCCTGCTCACCGTTGACCCTGAACCCTGCTTTGCCTCTAAAAACGCCGAAGACCAGTACTATGACCGCATCTGGTTCTCTAGGATCCAGTCCATACGATGTCAATTGCCCCCCTGGGAGGCGGCATAAAGATGTGTCAGGCAGTCAGGTCAAAGGGTCGCGGATACTTTGATGCTTCAGGGTTTCTTTCAGGTTGAGGTTCGCAACGGCCATACCAACCTGTTCCGCTAGGCTGTAAGCCAGTTGTTGTTTTGCATCATCTAGAACATCAGCATTTTTAGTAGCCAGATAAAACAAGCCAAGGGTTTCACCTTGAACAATCATGGGAATACAAAGGGTCGCTGCAAGGTCAGCTTCAGAGGGAATATGCTGACAGCGTAGACTAGGATAATCGGCCTCTACATGGTGAATTTGCCCCCGCCTTATTCCCCAGCATTCATGGGGAGACAAGTCCATCTGAAATGAAAAATATGGCCCAAAATGGCTCATATTCTCTAGTCGATCATGCGACTTACGGGCGATGAAAATATCCCCAGCACAATGGGGGAAAAGATCTTCCACTAAACTGGTAATGGTATAGCAGGCTTCTTCAACTGTCGCCGCTGCATGAAGAAAGTCACTGATCTCATTTAGCGTGACCATTTCGGCATGGCGTTGGGCTAGATCGGTCACCCGACTTTCGAGTTCATCATTCAGCTGATAGAGCTTCTGCTCAGACTGTTTGAGGGTTGTCACATTGCGGAAGGTAACGGCAAAACCATCCTCTAGTTTGACGGCAACCGCTTCAAAACAGGACTCAATACCATCATGGTTATAGTAAAACTCTCGCTGGTAGGGTTCTCCAGTTTCGACGGTGTGGACATAGCCTTCAAAGAGCCCTTCATCTTGGTTTCCGGGCATTTCCTCTAGCAGGCGTTTACCCATAAGATAACCCTCGGATCGACCAATCATTCGACAGGCCGCAGGATTGCTGAGAGTCCATTCAAAGTCAATAATTTTTCCTTCAAAGTTACGTACTGATTGGAAGGCCATAATGCCGTCTAGCGAACTATTTAGGACACTGCTAAGTTTTGCCTCTGAGACTTTTAAGGTCTCTTTGGTAGTGACTAATTCCGTAATATCGAGATAGCTTTCTACAATTCGAATGACCTGTCCCTGCTCATCTTTTATAGGGGTAGCACGGGTGAGAACATAGATAATAGAGCCATCTTTATGATGATATCGCTGAGTAGCACAAAACTGATCTACTTTGCCACTATTATAATCTTCCAAAAACTGCCAAGAATTTTCACGATCTGCCTGTAGAATCACAGAATTCCACATATCTCTGGAATCTTCAAGTTCGTCCTCTGAATAGCCGATCATGGACTTAAATTGAGGTGAAAAATAAATATTTTTGGTTATAAGATCCCAATCAGAAAAACTCCCTGATAAAACCTTAAGTACTAGATCAATTTGCTCCTTAGCTGTCTTTAGATCAAGCTCGAACTGACGTTGATCCGTAATGTCACGCGCTGTAGAATAGATTAAATTTTCAATGTTAATAGAACGCCATTCTAGCCACCGATAGGAACCATCTTTACAACGATATCGATTTTTAAAATGGAGTGCGGTTTTCTGATTTCCTAGCCGATGAATAGCTTCCAGGGTAGCAGATAAGTCATCTGGATGGACATAGTCTAGGAAGCGAGACCCTTCAAGGTGATTGATGGAATACCCTAGAATATCTTGCCACTGCTGGCTAAGCCGATGGAAATATCCCTCTGTATCAGTAATACAAAGCAAATCTATGCTCGCGGTAAAGAACTGATCTAGTTCATGAGTTTTAGTATGCAGCTCTAGCTCTATTTCTTTTCGATCACTAATATCCTCTGCTACATAGGAAAATCGAGGTCGCCAATAACTACCAATACCAATAAACGAGACTACAACAGAGAGCCAAACTGTTTCTTCAGTTTCAGTTTTAGTATAAGCATATTCAAATCGTACAGGCTGGCCAGAAACTTGGCTTCTATGATAGTATTCGATCCAAGTTTTAATATGAGCTTCTGACATTCCCAAATCTCTAGACCACCGACCTTGAATGAAATCCACAGTGGTATTGAGAAAGGTAGCTGTAGCCTGATTGATAGACAGGTTAAAAATGTCATTCTGAGATAGCTCTACTATCCCCATCATTAGTGGCGAAGAGGTATAGAAACTTTGTAAAATGGCCGTCTGTTACTGGAGCTCATGCTGGACTTGCCGTTGGTTGGTAATCTTGCGAGGATTAGCAAAAGATACATTAGGATAAGACAACTTTTGCATCAGAATCACAACTTCAGTGAGACAACAGTGTGATTTACGTCTGATACTAGGAAACTTATACAGCTCGGCCAGATGATTTCATGGGACTGATCAGAATTTTGTGTAAGCGGTCTAGAATCCCGATACTTGAGGAGACCGCACCCTGCTACGCAAGAAGACCGAACAGAACAGCATCGATGATATGTTGGACGACCTGTTGTTTGACTGCGATGGGCCAGATTGGGGGATGGCACCGATTCGTGTAAAAATGGGCCACATCTCCTGAAACCTTTATAGGACAGCGGCTACAAGACTCAAAAATTCAGGATTTTGGCACTGGTCACGTCTCTTTACGGCGGCTGATGCACCTTAGGTTGGCGTAGAAACTGAATAAGTAGCCCAGGGCGAGACCTATATAGTGATGTTACCCACAAATTTAGGAGTATTACCCCCATGCGCTATGGCTTGAAATGGTTGACTTTGGTTGTGTTGACGGCTGCGCTGGTGCCCCTAGCTGATAATCCCGATTTTTTACACGGAAATGGGATGCTGGTGCCCGCTGCAATGGCCCAGAGTGCCGAGGAGCGTAAGGTGGAGGCTGATCGGCTCTTGGAGCAGGGCATTGAGCAGGCTAACGTCAGTCAGTTTCGGGAAGCACTTCAATCTTGGGAACAGGCGTTGGCGATTTACCGCGAGATCGGGGATCGCCGAGGGGAAGGCGGCGCGCTGGGCAATTTGGGCATTGCTTACGCCTCTCTCGGTCAATATGAACGCGCCATTGACTTCCATGAGCAAAGTCTAGCGATAGCCCGCGAGATCGGGGATCGCCAAGGGGAAGGCCGCGCGCTGGGCAATTTGGGCCTTGCTTACTTCTCTCTCGGTCAATATGAACGCGCCATTGACTTCCATGAGCAAA
>NZ_JACJRS010000203.1 GCF_014697375.1 Phormidium sp. FACHB-1136 | reverse complement strand
GCTTCTGAAGCTCTTGCTTTTCCTCTGACGTTAGATAGTTTCTGACTCCCATGGCTTATTCCAGAATTTTAATGTATTATACGCAGTTTAGATGACTAACAGCTTACCGCCTGGTACATCAAGCAACACCCGACCTTTGCTGATGCCTTGGCCTTTGTCCGGCGCTATCTATGGGCCTCTCGGCTTTTTCAGACATCGCAAGATGACCTTGAGTACGTTAAAGTCCCGCGCCCTATCTTCGACATCTGGGCCGAGTTACTTTGCCATGCTGCCTAATTGGATAAAGTCGAGCTAACTCAGGAGCTTTCTTTTCAGTTTCGTCCGCTGGATAAATATCAAACACAACTTCATAGGCTTGTTTCCAGGCATCAAACCCCTGAAGATCCGGCAGCTCATTCTCTTCAGCGAATTCTAACCAGACCTTATTTTCTCGCAGCTCCCTGCCATTGGCTACTCCAAAGTGATCGCAGAGAGCTTGTTTATAACCTCTAAGCTTCAGTCTTTCCATTTCCTACTCCTGAGAAAAGCGCGTTCTACCTCGATTAGGCTGGAAGCCAAGGTTGGGATCACGAGATAACTTACTTTAGAGTGCCCACCATGCTGACAAGAAAACCACGATTACAGAAAACTTCTCAAGAAGTTACGAATAACAATCAGGATTCATTAACCTTTACTAAAATTTACTCACGTACATTTAATCCAGCAGTCATTCCCATAAAATATCCATCACAGATTTGATCGCTCTCAAACCTGCGTGACCTCTCCTAATACTTGGGATGAGTAAGTCAATAGGGACTGGCCTTACAGCATCCCCGCCGATTCATACAGGCGGCGCATGAAGGCGAGGATTTTGCGGCCATAGTCGGGGTCGCTGTTCCAGCGTCCGGTGAGTTGATCCACTAGGGGAGCCACGCCCCGGCGGACAAACTGAAAACGCGGATCCACCTGGCTTTGGATCAGCGGCTCTAGACTACCGTAGGCTTTGAGGTGCTGAATTTGCGCCCGCACCCCAATCCTTGCCGTGGGGAAGGAGGAACCCTCTGGGCCACCCGTGGGGGAGCCTAAACCGCCAAAGTTGTTGTGGGCCGGATTTAGCCCGCTGCCAAAGTAGAGGGAATTGGTTTCCACCAGCATTTGGCAAAAGGCGATGTCGTGGTTGACGCCTTCGATGGCGGCTTCTTCGCGGTAGAGTTTGGCGAGGTCTTGGTATGGGGTGATGGCGGCTTCGTTGACGGTTTTGAGGAACATAATCAACTGCACCTCGGAGCTGCTGCCTAGGCCCATCAGCCGATCCATCGACCCAGGGCAGATGCCCATGCCTGTGGCTGAGCGCAGCAGCAGGGTGCGGGTTTCGCCGTTCCAATTCACAGAAACGTTGTAGCTGCGCAGATCCACCGCCTTGATGTAAACCACGTTGCCGTAGCGCAGGCGGGTGATGTTGGGCGCGTTAGTGAGGTTCACCCCCAGCAGGTCGGCCAGGTCGATGGGGACATAGGAGTTGTTGTTGACGATGATGCCCGTTTCGGGATAAATGCCGCCGTTGATGCTGATGCGAATTTCGGGGAAGGTGGAGCCGCTGGTCGCCGCCGTGGCCATCGCCGCCACCGGAGCCACCGACCGACTCCAGGAGGCCAGCCCATCGGCCAAGCCCAGGGCCACATCCCGCCGCTGGTTTTGGAGGATGGCCAAATCCTGGGGGCTGTTGAGGTGGCCAATTTCCATCAGCAAGGACGGACAGCGCAGGGAACGGGTGAAGTCTAGCCAGCCCGTGGGCGATTCTGTATCGGGTTTGGCTCCTCGGCTGGGCAGTTGCGTTACCCGGCGGCGCAGGGCCAGCAGCAAAATCTCGGCGTGGGAGCGGCGCACCTCGTTTTGGGCGATGTAGAACACCGACGATCCGCGCACCCCAGGGTCGCTGTAGGCTCCGCCGTGGATTTCTAGGGCCACATCCTGGGGCTGACAGCGCATGTTAATCCAGGCAATGCTTTGGGTGGTGCTGAGGTCATCGGGCACAGCGAGGACGGGCAACCCCCGCGACCGCAGTTCCGCCACCACCAAGTCCCGCACTTGGATCATCTCTGCGGCCTCGGTGGTGCTGGCCAACACCAGCTCCGGATCGGCAACGCCATCTTCGTAACCGCCGTGGCCCGCCGAAATAAAAATCTGTGCCATGGTACAAGGGGTTGAGCAACTCTCTGGCCAGAATCATACCTATGAACTGGGCCATTGGGACGGATTTTCCCGCCGTTTACCCCTGCCCAAAGGCTTGCAGGGCCTCCCCGGTGAGGCGGCACAGTTGCCACTCCGGCTTAATCTCCGCCCCCATGCGCTGATAAAACTCGATGGCGGGGGTGTTCCAGTCCAGCACGCTCCACTCAAACCGTCCACAGCCACGCTCTAGGGCCAACTGCCCCAGGTACTTAAATAACGCTTGCCCCACCCCCCGCCGACGGTAATCGGGCAACACAAACAGATCCTCTAAGTACAGACCGGGCTGCATCAAAAAGGTGGAGAAGTTAAAGAAATATAGCGCCATGCCCACGGTGGTTCCGTCCAGTTCCGCCAGCACCGCCTCGGCGTAGGGCCGCTCCCCAAACAGATGACGGGCCAAGTCCTCCGGACGACCCGTCACCTCGTGGGAGAGCTTTTCGTACTCGGCCAAGGCTTGAATCAGTGCCACCAGGGTGGGCACATCTGCCGGAATGGCGGGACGAAGGGTAATCGAGTCCTGGGATTGAGCACTGAGATCGGCGAACGACATAGAACCGTAGGCAGAGGGATGGTTGCTCCAATCCTAATACGGCCCTGTTCAGGAGCCTACCCTGGGTCTTTTGGGAATCGCCGTGGCACGGGCCTCTGATTGACGACAAAACTTGCCAGAACTCAGATCTGTCAAAGGGTCAGGAGGCCTGCCCCCTACATGACCCTAATGCGGTAGGGGCGCGGTTTCCGCGCCCGGTGCAGAATCGTTTGTCAGCCAACCAGGGTACCTGGTAAATGGGGCGATCTCAAAGGATGTTTGAAACGTCCTGTTGCTGGTAGCAACGATGGCGATCCCCCTAAATCCCCCTTAGCAAGGGGGATTTCTACCCCCCTTGCCAAGGGGGGCAGGGGGGATCGGCGGGTGACTAAAGCGACAGGGGATCCCTTTTCAAACGCCCTCTCAGCTCGACTTTATCCATTTGATCCAAAAAGGAAAGCAGCAAGCAGAATTCAGATGAGGGTCTGAGGAACTTGCTGCGATGGAATTTATGTCGATGATGATAGCG
>NZ_JACJRS010000202.1 GCF_014697375.1 Phormidium sp. FACHB-1136 | reverse complement strand
AGACTCACCCAACGGGGCAGGAGCCGTCTTACATCCAAACGGCATCGCATCAGTAACCTGCTGAATCTGGGCATAGCCTGGGTTCACCAAATAGACCGGAATCTCGCCCAACTCCCTGGCCCAGCGGGTCAAGCGTTGTACCAGAAGCGGTCGGTCAAAAGGTTGGCAGTCCACTATCGAAATCAGCGGAGGGCCAATCCTTGAAACGGCCAACTCGCCCCATTGCTCAAACGGCCTCATACTCAATTCCTGGGAATAGCTTTCCTCCATTGCAAACCGCCTCAGACGGGCAAGCTTCTGCCCAAGGACATACTTTTGGGCGTTTTAGACTTCCTAGGGAATCACCCCCAGACCCATGTATCCGCCATCTGGCATGATGGGCCTTGAAGTCTGAGATGGTGCTACCTCACTACCATTCAAGCAGTAAAGCCGTGGCTGACCGTGTAACGTTCGACGAAGTTTGGGAGAACCCCGTCAGTGGTAGCAGCCGCATTGCCCGTCACTACATCCCGGCAGCGGTGAGCCTCGAAGCCGTCGCCTACTGCGAAAAGATGGTGGCTCAACTCGACCTCAATGATCTGCAACAAGCCCACGACCTGGCCATCCAAGCCACCCGCATTAAATTTGCCAAGGATTTACCCGCCCGCTAGTTGTACCCAGTTGGGGCACCAAGGACTAAACTCTCTCGGTAGGTCTGCTGGATTAGATGACCTTCTCATCAGTCCAAAATTAAGGATGCTAGTATGCCAACGCGTTACGATTGCATTGTGGTGGGAGCCGGATTGTCTGGGCTGGTGGCGGCCCGCAATCTCCAGAGGGCGGGGCACCGAGTTTTGGTGCTTGAAGCCCAGGAACGACTGGGGGGTCGGATGGTGGGTAAGACGTTGCCCTCAGGCCAGTGGATTGACTTGGGTGGGCAGTGGGTTGGCCCCACCCAGGATCGGTTTCTGGCGCTGCTCGACGAGTATGGGATTCGTCGGTTTCCCTTTCCCACGGCGGGCAAGAAGGTGCTGGTGTTTGATGGGAAACGCTACGAGTTTGATGGCTTCTTTGAGGGCTTTCCTGAAGGAGAGCCACCCTCGGTCAGCCCAGAGGAATGGCAGGATGCCATGGCGGCCTGGGCACGGTTTGAGGCGCTGGCTAAAACCCTAGCCCCCGGCCATCCTCGCCGCGATGCTCACACTCAATCCCTCGACCGTCAGACCTTTGCCCAGTGGATTGACGCCAATACCACCACGGCCTTTGGGCACTGGTACTTTGCCTACATGGTGCGCACGGTGGGTTTCCTTGGCCCCGCCGAACCGGGTCAGGTGTCGCTGCTGCATGTGCTCTGGGGCCATGTCTGCGCCTCCCAGGCCGAGTATCCCGAGGCGGAGCTCATCCATGGTGGAGCGGGCCAAGTCCCAGCCAAGCTAGCGGCGGAGCTAGGCCAGAATCTTCGCCTAGGGGAACCCGTTCTCCGCATCACCCAAGCCGAGGACAGCCTTGAGGTTGAAACCACAAAAGGCCGCTTTATGGCGCAGTATGCCGTGGTGGCGATGCCCCCTCACCTAGCGGGCCGCATAGTTTACGAACCGCCCCTGCCGCCCCTGCGTGCCCAACTGACCCAGCGAATGCCCATGGGCTGCTGCGCCAAGGTGCTGGTGGCCTACGACCGTCCCTTTTGGCGAAACCTGGGGCTGGCGGGGCTGGCGATAGGCAACTGCCCCTGGATTGAACTCTGCGCCGATAGCTCTGACCCTGAAACTGGGGTGGGGGTGATTGCGGCCTTTATCGTGGGCGACCGCTATGGCCGTTGGCAGGCGCTGGGGGAGGGATTGGATCCGGCGGAGCGGCGGCGACAACGGCAGGAAGCGGTGCTGGGGGATTTGGCGAGTTACTTTAGCCCAGAAGCCCTATCCCCAGTCTTCTACGAAGAAGCCGATTGGCCGAGTCATCCCTGGATTGGGGGCGGCTATGCGGCTTTCATGCCCCCCGGTGTGTGGACAAGCTATGGAGAGGCCCTTACTGCCCCGGTTGGGCGCATTTACTGGGCGGGGACTGAAATGGCAGAACGCTGGCCCGGTTTCTTCGATGGGGCCGTGCGTACCGGAGAAGCTGCTGCCGCCGCCATCCATGCCCTGCTGATCTGACCACCGCTGCTCCCCTGCGCCTCGGTAGCTGGAGAGTCCGTGCCACCGTCCAAGCTCTACACCCCACAGGAAACCTCGCAGTCTTTAAGATTGAACCGTAGCAGGAGGATCTATGCCACCACTGACAGGAACCATTGCCCTAGTGACCGGAACCACCAGAGGTCTAGGTAAAGGAATTGCCATCGGCCTAGGCGAGGCCGGAGCCACCGTCTATCTCACAGGACGAACGCTGACCGCTACCGAGGATGGCCTAGGCTCTCTAGAGGAAACCGCTGCTGCCGTAGACCAGGCGGGGGGTGTGGCGATTCCCGTCCAGGTAGACCACAGCGATGACCACCAGATTCAGGCGCTTTTTGACCGCATCGAGGCAGAGCAGGATGGCCGACTTGATGTGCTGGTGAACAATGCCTATGCCGGAGTGCCCGCCCTGCGTACGGCCTACGGCAAACCCTTCTGGGAATCTGAACCCACCTTTTGGGATGCCTGTAACCAGGTGGGGCTACGCAGTCACTATGTGGCCAGCGTCCATGCCGCAAGGCTGATGGTGCCCCGCCAGCGAGGGCTGATCTGTACCCTGTCGTCGTGGGGTGGGCTGTCCTACATCTTTGGTGTGCCCTACGGGGTAGGCAAAGCGGCCTGCGACCGGATGGCGGCGGACATGGCCGTTGAGCTAAAACCCCACAACATTGCCTCGCTCTCCATCTGGCCAGGGATTGTAGGCACAGAACTGATGACTCAATTTGCCGCAGAAATGGGTTTTGGGAATCGGTCAACCGGTGAGGCCGAGGCCATTCAAGAACCGTACAACTGGGAAACGCCCTTACTAACCGGACGGGTGATTGCGGCCCTCGCTGCCGATGGCCAGATTCTCCGTCGCACTGGGCAGGTGCAAATTGTGGCGGAACTGGCTAGAACCTATGGGCTGGTTGATGCCGATGGCCAGCGTCCAGCTTCTCTAAGATCCCTGCGGTTTGTGCTGCCCTACGCCGTACCTGGCCTGCGGCACTATGCCAACTGGGTGCCCGACCTAGAGCTACCCTGGCCCTTTTTGCTCCTAGGGCCACTGGGGTCTCCCAAGGCATGACGGGTGTCCTACAGCCCTGGGGTTGTCTGCTCAAACAAGGCGTGAAAATCCTCGGTGACAACGGCTCCAGGGGTGTCCGCTGG
>NZ_JACJRS010000201.1 GCF_014697375.1 Phormidium sp. FACHB-1136 | reverse complement strand
ACGCCAAGGCCTTGAGGTGTCGCAGATCCCGACGATGGCTATATTGACGCAGCAAGGACAGCACTTGATCATAGAGACAGGTGGTGGCTGGCATGGCAAAGACCCTGGGATATGCAATTCCAGCGTCTCATGTCACCTCACCTTTTCCCCCTCGCAGCACGAGGTTTCAAGCCTTTCACCCACTTCTGTCAGGCAGTCAGGTTTGATGGTCGCACGAGGGACGACCTGATCCTACTGTTCTTTTCTGGGCATGGAATTAAGGATGATGCGGGCAGACTGTATTTTGCCAGCCGAATTACACGAAAAAATGCCAAGGGCGATTTAATTCGGTCAACGGCTGTCCCCACCAGCTTTGTTCACGACATTATGAATAATAGTCGTGCCAAACGACAAGCGATCATCCTAGATTGTTGCTTTAGCGGAGCCTTTGATCCCGCATTGCAGGCAAAGGATGATGGTTCTGTAGATTTGCAATCGCAATTGGGTGCAGAAGGACGAGTGGTACTCACCTCCTCCAGTTCGACTCAATACTCCTTTGAGCAGCAGGGATCGGATCTGTCGATTTACACGCGCTACCTGGTGGAAGGTATTGAAACTGGGGCGGGTGACATTAATAGTGATGGGTTTGTTTCGATGCTGGAACTGCACGAGTATGCGGCCAGCAAAGTACAAGAAACGGCTCCGAAGATGACCCCCAAGATCATTGTGCTGAAAGATAAGGGGTTTGAGATTGTTCTGGCTAAGGCGCGAGTAACGGATCCCAAACTCAACTATCGGAAGATGGCTTCTCGATATGCCAATGCAGGCACGATTCGACCCGCAGGACGAGCGGTTTTGAATACGTTAAGGCAGCAGTTAGGGCTGACGATTGAAGAAGCGACTGAAATTGAAACTGAGATATTGCGTCCTTATCAGGAGCGACTGGCAAATTTGCAACAGTATCGAGAAACGTTGGTTGCGGAAGCAGAACATGAATATCCGCTGAGCGAGTCTGCCTGTGAAGACTTGAATATGCTTCAGCAGATGCTTGGTTTAAGAGATGAGGATGTTTTATCCATTCAACAAGAGGTTGAAGCGCAGTTTGCTCGACAATCAGAAGCCTATCAACAAAAACTAGCTCAGTATGAGCAAGCGTTGACCACGGCTATTCAACAGGAGTTTCCCTTCAATCAGCATATTCGGCAAGAGTTAGAGCGCTTGCAAAAGTCTTTAGGTCTGAGAGATGAAGATATTATTCGTGTTGAGAAACCCCTGATTCAACAAGCAGAACTCAGATATCAGGAGAAACTGAGAAAAGAAGCTGAACAACAGCAAAAACAGCAGGAGAAAGCAGAGTACGAGAATAAACTTCGGCGCTATGAGCAGGAGTTTACGAAAGCGATTCAAGCTGAATATCCCTTGAGCCAGTTTGTTTTAGATGGGTTAAAGACTTTTCAGCAACAATTGGGATTAAAGAATGAAGATATTATCCTAATTGAACAACCCATTCGTGAACCAATAGAGACGAAATATAGGGAAAAGCTTAAGCAGCAGGAACAAGCTGAGCAACAGCGACAAAGGGAATTGGAAGAACGCCGAAAAGCGGAACAAGAAAAACTAAGACAGGAAGCTGAGCGACAGCGGCAGGAACAGGAAAAAGCAGAATATGAGAATAAACTTCGGCGCTATGAGCAGGAGTTTACGAAAGCAGTTCAAGCTGAATATCCGCTGAATCAGTTTGTTATAGAAGGGCTTAAAACCCTTCAACAACAATTGGGACTGAAGCGTCAGGATGTCACGAAGATTGAGCAACCATTAATTACCCTCAAACAAGCTGTGCGAGAGAGTGCGGTGGCTCGGTATAATTACGGGCTTGAATTCTCTGATCAAGGTGAGCTAGAAGAAGCAATTAAAGAGTATCACAAAGCTATTTCGATTGATCCTAATTTTACGGATGCTTATGTTGTTTTAGGGATGACTTTGTTCAGCCGAGGCAAGGCAGAAGAAGCAATCCAGCAATGTCGTAAAGCTATTTCTATTGATCCTAATTTTGCACATGCTTACGCTGTTTTAGGGGTAATTTTGTCTGATCAAGGCAAGTCAGAAGAAGCGATTCAACAATGCCGTAAAGCTATTTCTATTGATCCTAATAATCCTGATCATGCAGGTGTTTACTATTCCTTAGGATGGGATTTGTATAAACAAGGCAAATGGGTAGAATCAATCGCAGCTTTTAAAGATGCTGTTAATCTTGAGCCTGACAATACTGATTATCGAGCGTCGTTGGAACAGCTTTCAGTTGATGATCTGGAGTCTGCCTTGAAATCTGGGGATTGGTCTTTAGCTAATGAATTGACATGGGCAAAATTACACCTGCTATCTGATTATGAGAGTAATTCTGTTTTAGGAATAATGTTGCCTGAATCTTTAGAAAAGATTCCTTGTGACTACATTATCCTCATTGATCAACTTTGGCAAAAGTATAGCGGCAACCGCTTCGGCTTTACCTCTCAAAGAAATATGTTTCTCAGGGTGAGTCGTGATATTAATCAATTTGTTGAAAGCGTTGGCTGGCGAGGTAAAGCCGGATTATTTGGAGGAGCTTTTGCATGGAAAACATTCCACAACCTCAATTTCAGTCTTAATGCTCCAGAAGGTTGTTTCCCAATAGATATGAACTTCTTCTTGAGAGAAGATGAACTAATTCATCAGGAGCCTTTTTGGATGAAGACAGAAGGCTATGATCCAAACACTGTGGTTTCGACTTTTATTAATGCTCTCATAAAGAGACTTGATGAATGCAAAATTTAAGACAAATCCCATCAATTATTTGTACTTGGGAAATTAAAAAGTGGTTCTTATGAATATTCGTCACACTACCATTGCCAAACTACAGCAACTCTCCGAGCGACTTTTGCAAGAAGTGAGTGACTTCATCGATTTTGTTATTCACAAACATCGAGCTGAAATTGCTAATAGTCAGCCTGATGAGGTGCTGATAAAAACATGGTCACGATGGTTTGAGTCGGTCGATCACCTAGATGTAACTCCACTAGATGTAACTCCACCTGAACCAGCCAGTACCTATCAACGACTTTTGATCAATAAATATCAGCAACAAGGTCTAGAACTATGATCCCTGACTGCCTGACACATCTTTATGCCGCCTCCCAGGGGGGCAATTGACATCGTATGGACTGGATCCTAGAGAACCAGATGCGGTCATAGTACTGGTCTTCGGCGTTTTTAGAGGCAAAGCAGGGTTCAGGGTCAACGGTGAGCAGGGGGATGGGTTGGAGCAACGGACGCCCTTTGTTGACGGCACCCTTGAGCCAGCGGAGG
>NZ_JACJRS010000200.1 GCF_014697375.1 Phormidium sp. FACHB-1136 | reverse complement strand
ACGCCAAGGCCTTGAGGTGTCGCAGATCCCGACGATGGCTATATTGACGCAGCAAGGACAGCACTTGATCATAGAGACAGGTGGTGGCTGGCATGGCAAAGACCCTGGGATATGCAATTCCAGCGTCTCATGTCACCTCACCTTTTCCCCCTCGCAGCACGAGGTTTCAAGCCTTTCACCCACTTCTGTCAGGCAGTCAGCTATGATCCTGTGCGATGCAGGGGTTCTGCTATGTTTAGTTGATCGAACTCAGCCCCAGCACAAAGCCTACAAAAGTTCCGTTCTGCGTTTGGCAAAACCGCTGGTCACAACCTGGTCTTGCCTCACCGAAGCTATGTACCTTGCCCTGCATCGTGGCGGATGGCAAATGCAAAAACAATTGGGGCAGGTCTGTAGGATGGGCATTGCCCCCCATGAGAAGAATGGGGCCACTTCCTTGCTAGGCGACGTGACTGGACGCTAGACCGTAGGTTGGATTTCAGCATCAGGGCTTTTTAGGTTACGCTAAAGGTGTGGTTGGCAAGGTCGCTGTCCTATGAGTGTTGTCATCTCAGATGAAATTCTGCAAGCCTCTCAACTGACACCAGACGAGTTTCGCCAGGAAATTGCCATACATCTGTTTCAAACGGGTCGTTTAACCCCTGGCTATGCCAGCCGTTTAGCAGATATGCCACTGAATGATTTTCGCCAACTCTTGAAGCAGCGCAACATCGCACTATATTCCTATGATGTTGAAGACTTTGAGCTAGATTTGAAAAATTTACAGGAGTTAGGGCGGTTGTGATTGTCATCAGCGACACATCAGCAATCACGAACTTGGCGGCAATAGACCTGCTAAACCTCCTTCATCTCCTCTATGGTCAAGTCATCATTCCAGAGGCCGTCTATAGTGAACTGGTAGACATCGACCCACCTGTTCCAGGAGGTGTTGAAGTTCAAACAGCAACTTGGTTAGAGGTCAAATTAATTACAAACCGCAAGACTGTTGAACGACTTCAAAGCGAAGTGAGATTAGATCCTGGAGAGTCTGAAGCCATTGCGTTAGCTTTGGAAATTAAAGCAGATTTACTACTCATTGATGAGCGTCGCGGCAGAGCAGAAGCTGACCGATTAGGACTCAAAATTACTGGGCTACTGGGTATTTTAGTTGAGGCAAAACGAAAAAATCTCATTGTGTCTGTCAAGCCTCTGATGGATGCTTTGATAGCTACCTCAGAGTTTCGAGTATCTTCGGCTTTGTATAATCAGGTTTTGAGTATAGTCAATGAAACTTAAACCGTAGGTGGATTATGACAACATCAGTTTCAGAATTATGGCCTGCAATTTCCAACCTCTCCTATGCAGGTAAAATTCAGCTTATCCAGTTAGTTTTGACTGAAATAGCACAGGAAAATGAAGGAGAAGAAAGAACTGATACAAGGCCAAATACTTCTTTTGATCCACGTCGCTTCTTTGGTGTATCCTATCAGCCCAAGCAAGTTATTGATGAATACCTAGAAAGCTCCCGCGAAGGCTGGGTCTAATGGCGTACTTGATTGACACCAACATCGTCATCTTCCTTTGGTATCCGCCTGCGCGGTTTTTGCCATCCTGGTATAACTAAGGTATAACTGAGGGGTAGGAATTTATAGTCGAGTTC
The DNA here is from genome assembly GCF_014697375.1 of Phormidium sp. FACHB-1136. GTDB lineage: Bacteria > Cyanobacteriota > Cyanobacteriia > Phormidesmidales > Phormidesmidaceae > Nodosilinea. Next base: position 1,742 of record NZ_JACJRS010000200.1, on the reverse strand, counting down.
ACTATGAAAACTGCAATTTCCCTTCCAGATCCAGTTTTTGACGAAGCAGAAGCACTAGCTCAGCGATTAGGCTTGTCACGCAGTGAGCTTTACACCAAAGCATTGCAAGCGTATTTGAAAAAGCACAATCGTAAGCAAATTCTAGACAAGCTGAATCAAGTTTACTCCCAAGAGCCATCTGAACTAGATCCTACGATGGCAACGATGCAATTCATGTCTCTCCCCCGTGAGGACTGGTAATGCATCGGGGAGAAATTTGGTGGGCGAACTTGCCTGATCCAGTCGGTTCAGAGCCTGGATATCGTCGTCCTGTTTTAGTCGTTCAAGACGATACCTTTACTCAAAGCCGTATCAGTACAGTCATCGTTGTCATTATCACTTCAAATATTCAGTTGGCGGAAGCACCAGGTAATGTATTGTTACCGAAAGGAGCAACAGGCTTACCTAGAGCTTCAGTCGCTAACATATCTCAAATTCTCACAGTCGATAAAAATTTCTGATTGAATGTATTGGTTCCCTGCCAAACAACTTGCAGGAGGAAATCGATGATGGACTACGAACAATCCTGTATCTGTAGCAACGCAAGCTAACACGTTGCTGCATCTGAACACCGCAATCGTTCTGCTACGATGTGAAATAGTTTTACATCATCCAAACAAATAAACAGCACCTATGAAGTGGAGAGTCATCCTCGAACCCGATCCAGAAACAGGCGAGTGGGCCATTTGGTGTCCAGAACTTCCCGGATGTACTTCTGCTGGCCAGACCCGAGAAGAAGCCCTTGAGAGTATCCGAGAAGCCATCGATCTTTATTTACAACCTGATACCATTGATCTCCTACCTTGCGCGATCATCCGTGAGGTTACGGTTGGATGACCCGACTCAGGAGAATGAATGCCGATGAGGCTGATCGCCTATTACACAAATAGTGGAGCCGAGTATGCAATCCCAATCTCAGAGCTTGATTCAAAAACTAGAAGCACTTTCATCAGAACACCGTGAAGCGGTCAATGACTTCATTGATTTTCTGCTAATGCGGGAACAGCAACAGAGTGAAACTCTGGCTATATCGCGTCTTTCGGAAGCTTCTCTAGCCCAGATTTGGGACAACGAAGAGGATGCCGTATATGACCAGCTATAGCTTCGCCGATCTCGTGATAGTTCCCTTCCCATTCAGCGATGGTATCACCCTGAAAAAGCGCCCTGCTGTCGTCATCAGTTCTAACCAGTATCAACAATCTTGACCCGATGTCATCCTGCTAGTCATCACTAGCCGTATATGCAATCCACTAGGTTATGGAGAAGCCATTATTCAAGATTGGCAGCAAGCAGGATTGATGAAACTATCGATCTTTAAACCCCTAGTTTTTAGTTTAGAGACATCAAGGATATTGATGAAACTGGGGACTCTGACCTATGGAGATAGGGAGCGACTAGCAGAGATTTTACAGGAAATCATTGGATAAGGGACTTCCAAATAAATAATCATGCCAATGCTGGCTCAGGGCAATACAAAATATCGACAAACCACTTGCCGAGCTGACTGCCTGACACATCTTTATGCCGCCTCCCAGGGGGGCAATTGACATCGTATGGACTGGATCCTAGAGAACCAGATGCGGTCATAGTACTGGTCTTCGGCGTTTTTAGAGGCAAAGCAGGGTTCAGGGTCAACGGTGAGCAGGGGGATGGGTTGGAGCAACGGACGCCCTTTGTTGACGGCACCCTTGAGCCAGCGGAGG
>NZ_JACJRS010000020.1 GCF_014697375.1 Phormidium sp. FACHB-1136 | reverse complement strand
CTCTACTTTTGCCTAAATTCATCGCCGCTAAGCTTAACCCCTTGCCCCCTCAGGTCTCCCAAAGCTTAGTAACTTAGTACCCCTGTCCAGAACTTATGACTGTCCAGATCCCTTGGAAGTCAGTATAAAAATGCAGGACAGCCAATATCATCTTAACGAAGCCTATGTTTATGTTCCCACAAGGCCAAAAAATATAAATGCTACCATGCCTGATCTTAGATACGTTGACCTTGCCTTAGAAGGTGCAAAAGAAAACAGTATCGAGGAACTTGTAAGAAAACTAGAAGGTATCAAGCAGGATTACGCAGCCTAGAATCTTGCATTTCAAGGGTATATTCACGATACTAATATCTCTTAAAAACGTGAAGTCAATCACCTTAGCCGCAATGCACTACCTACCTCAGCGCTAAAATAAACGTAACCTTCAACGGTGGATGTCCCATGACGAACCGCTTAGACGTTGAAACCGCAATCAAACAACTGCCAGAGAGTGAAATTCGTGCCTTAGCAACCTGGCTTCAAGACTACCTCGACGAAATGTGGGATAGACAACTTGAATCCGACGTTGCCGCTGGAAAACTCGACCACCTAATCGCCCAAGCAGAAGCAGATATAGCCGCTAACAACAAACATCCACAATTTGCACACCTGACGAGTTAATGGGAGCTTAGACATGTGGAACGATGAAATTTCAGAAGAAATCTACAAAAGCCGAGAAGAACATGCAAAAGCCTTTGAGTATGACTTAAGGGCTATTTGTGAGGACTTACGGAAACGACAGGTACAAAGCGGCAGGAAAATTGTTTCTAAGCCCCTCAGAAAGCCTCGCCATAGAAATAATTCGTCACTATCTTCAATTAAATAGTTGAACTTGAGGGCTAATCATCATGTATGGATACGCTTGCGAGTATTGCGAAGGCACCGTTCAACCGCGAACCGTCAAACGCGAAGCATTCAAGCATAGAGATGGATTCGTCATTCTTGAAGACATTGTGATTGGTGTTTGCGACAACTGCGGCAACCGATACTATTCAACCGATATCCTTCATGCCGTCCATGCCGTTGCCACTGGATCTGTATCTCCTGAAAGAACCGAAAAAATTCCAGTTGCCCATCTAAAATCAGCCTAAAAACTCATGGACGAAGAAGGCATCGACTACTCCGATATTCCCCCCTTAACTGATGCATTTTTTGAAAATGCTACGCTGAGAATCCCCGCATCCAAGCTCATCAGTTCGTTGAAATGGACTGGAAGAAATATGACTGTCGCTAAATCCGCAGCACTAACCCTAGATGAGTTTCTGAGTTTACCAGAGACAAAGCCCGCTAGTGAGTATATCGATGGTGAAATCATCCCCAAACCAATGCCCAAAGCTCGCCATTCAAGACTTCAGGGTAAAATAATCAACGCGATTAATGAGGTGACAGAAGCACAGCAAATTGCCTATGCTTTTCCAGAATTACGTTGCACCTTTGGTGGTCGCTCCATTATTCCAGATATATCCGTCTTTCGCTGGGACAATATTGCCCTAGATGAAAATGAAGAACCATTAGATAACGTTCTTATTGCCCCGGACTGGATGATTGAAGTTCTCTCGCCAGAACAAAGTCCTAATCGGGTTACGGGTAATATCTTGCATGGTCTAAAACATGGTTGTCAACTTGGTTGGTTAGTTGACCCAGGAGATCGTTCGGTGATCGTTTTTCAGCCGCAACAACAGCCAGAGTTATTTCATCAAGACGATAAGCTAACCGTTTTAGAGGAAATTGATTTAGAGCTAACAGCCAAACAAATCTTTAGCTGGTTAAAAATGAAAGCAGAGTGAATAATCGTGTTTTTAGAATCCCATCCTACTGATGAAAACCAATGTAGAAGTTGACGAATCTCTCATGGCCGATGCCCTGCAAGCTACTGGCCTAACCGCAACCGATCAGGTCATTGAACTAGCCCTAACCCTGCTCATCCAAATTAAGCGCCCAGAAGCCATCCAAGCCTTTCGCGGCAAACTCTCCTGGGATGGCAACCTTGATGAGATGAGAACTTCCCTAATGCACCACCCGCATTTACCCACTAGAAACCCCTGAGTTACAATAAGAAAAACCTTAGGATCGGAGGGTTAATCTATGACAGCCCGACAACCCCGATATAGCAAAGAAGAATTTGCTCAACGTGGCAAAACGCTCTATGAAACTCAAGTGCGCTCCCAGGTTGAGAAAGATAACTTTGGCAAAATTGTAGCCATCGACATTGAAACCGGAGCCTTTGAAATTGCTAACGATAGCCTAACGGCGGCTAAGCAATTACTAAAACACCATCCTAACGCCCAAATATTTGGCCTGCGGATTGGATATCCTGCTGTACATCGCTTCGGATTGCACTCTCCAACAGCACCATGATTTCTGGCCGCGTCAATGAACAGCGAGAAGCCATCATTCAACTGGATATTCTAGGTGAGAACCAGCAGAGACAAGTTATTCAAGCTGTCATCGATACTGGATATACTGTTTCTAACGCTGCCTTATCGCATCATTTCAACCCTAAGCCTGACGTGGTACATGCAACGGTAGTGCATTAATGCACTACCCGTCAGGGAAGACGGCTTTGGTCTTGATGACCTTACGCAGAGAGCGATGGAGGAACTCAATGGCATGGGTGGTATAGATCGCCTTACGGATATCCATGGGGTAGGCAAAGAGGGAATGTTGTCCCAGTGGCGCAGCCAGATTTGGCTAATCGCCGGGTACTGCTCATCCCACTGGGTGGCGGATTGGTAGATGGGCTTGAGGTCGGCGAGAAGACCTCAAGCCTACGGTGTGGTGGGTGGAGGATCAGGGTTTTGAGCGAAGCACCAAGGCTACCCATCCGTCGCGATAGGATAGGCACAACCGCTGACCGATAGGATTTAGGCCATGGCAACAACGCGTTTGGTTGTGGGACTACTGGCGCTGGGGATCCTGCTGCTCTTGGGCCTGCAAAATTGGTCCCCCAGCTTGCCTTTGGTTTTCCTGGGTGGGCGCACCTTAGCCTTGCCCGTGGGTCTTTGGCTGGTGCTGGCCATTCTCCTCGGCGCATTGACCACCCTAGCCATGAATGCCATCGTGGGGCCACCCAATCGGGGTGAATCCTCGCGCAATCGTTACAAGTACGAACCTCAACCCTTCTACGAACCTGCGAACCCCAACGAGTCGTCCCGTCCTAGCGACTTTGACCGTCGCCAAGGGGTGAGATCCTCCGCAGATGCCGCCGCTCGATCTGCTGTCACCGATGGTTCCTGGCGCGATTGGACGGATCTGCAATCCCCCACCCAGTGGAACAGTTGGGACGATCACCGTCGCCCAGAGCCAGAGCCCCAGCGGACTCCAGCGGGGGCACCGCCGAGATCCCCGAATCCACCGCCCCCCCCAGCCGTACCCCGATCTCCCCTGAGTTGGTTTGGTCGTCGCCAAGACGATGGCCCAGACCCACGGGTGCAGGAATCTCTACGGGAAATCACCGACGACTGGGATGACGTCGATCCACGCCCCTACCGTCCCTCTGGCGTCAGCCCCGTGGAGGAAAGTCTAGAGGAAATCACCGAAGGCTGGGACGACATCGACGGTCGGCCAGCCTCCTACGGCCCAGAATCTCGCCCTACCAGGGACTACGACGTCCCCAAACCACCCACCCAGGTCTATCGGGACGGGTCAATTTACTCCTACAGCTATCGCGAACAGGCTGGTTCTGGACAAACCGACCGCATCTACGCCCCCCCCGACGATGTTTACGACAATAGCTACAATGGCGACGCCTATGATGACGAGGATTCTGATGCCCCCGATCTAGATGACGAGGGCGTTGTTGATGCCGATTTTCGGGTGATCATTCCCCCGCCCCCGGATGGATCGACCGAGGGAACAGCGTAGCCCTGGAGTCGGAGAGCGAAGGATAGAACCACAATCCGTCCCAGGCCAGATAGATTCCTGTTCCCTAGGTTCCCCTATCTTTTCGCAAACGTATTACTATATCGTTAAGTGGTAAATGTAGAGAGAATGCTATGGCAATTGACTGGTGGTATGGCCTGTTAGGTGGCGGGTTGATTGGCCTCAGTGCCACGGTACTGCTGGCCTTTAATGGGCGCATTGCGGGCATCAGCGGCATGGTAAACGGCGTGATGACCTTTGCCAGTGCGGAAAGCTGGCGCTGGATTTTCCTCGCGGGGATGCTGGGCGGTGGGGCGGTCTACGAATATGTTCTGGCTCCCAAACCCACCCCAACCTACGGGTTCACGCCCATCACCATGATAATTGCGGGCTTTTTGGTGGGCTTTGGCACCCGCATGGGTAATGGCTGCACCAGTGGTCACGGCGTTTGTGGGTTGGGGCGGCTGTCGGTGCGGTCGTTGGTGGCGGTGATTAGCTTTATGGTGGCGGGCTTTGTGACAGTGTTTGTCACTCGCCATGTTTTGGGATAGTCCTCTCCCCCAGCCCCTCTCCCAATGTAGGTGAGGGATTTAGGGTGAGGGCTAGATCCCGACAACCGAGAATGTTTGTGTTTCAGCCAATCAACAGAAATCAGTCGTTCACAAGGCACAATCCATGAAACTTCAGCAGCACATGATCACCCTCATCTCTGGTTTGCTCTTTGGCTTGGGCCTGGGCTATTCCCAAATGATTGACCCCGAAAAGGTGATTGGTTTCCTCGATCTCTTTGGATCGTGGGATCCGACCCTCGCCTTTGTGATGGGGGGAGCCGTAGCGGTGACCCTGGTGACCTTCCGGTTTATTCTCAAGCGGCCCCATCCCATTTTTGGCGGCAAGTTCTATGTGCCCACCCGCCAAGACATTGATAAACCCCTGGTGATTGGGGCGGTGCTGTTCGGCATTGGCTGGGGGATTGGTGGCTATTGCCCTGGCCCCGCTATTACGGCCCTGGTGCTGGGTTCCCTCAACCCGGTGCTGTTCATCGTGGCGATGCTTGCAGGCTCTCTGGCCTATAAGAGCCTGAGTGATCGCACCCCACCCCAGACGACTCCAACGCCGGAAAGTCCTGCCAGTTAAGGGCTAGACCGTAGAAAACAGGCTCCGGCAGGACGTTTGCGGCTGGTACATTTGTCGCTGGGGCATGGCCATCTCAATCCGGTGGATCCTGGATGAGGAACACTGCGGTTGCCAAAGTTCAAAGAAGGCTGAACTTGTTGGGGTAAGCTTAGGGATTGGCACTATCCTGATAAAGACTTCCCTATCACGCAACCTTCCAGTCCAGCCGTAGTTATGCACAACTTTCTGCCCATTGCCTATTTTGAAGGCCAATTTCGGGATTTTAACGACGCGAAGATCTCCATCGCCACCCACGCCCTGCACTACGGCACCGGAGCCTTTGGCGGATTGCGGGGCATTCCCGATCCCCAGCATCCAGGACAGGTTTTGCTGTTTCGGCTGGATCGCCACAGCCAGCGCCTCAGCACCAGTGCCCGGTTACTCAACTACGATCTCCCCGCCGAAACCATTCAATCGGTGTTGATCGACTTTGTAAAGAAGAACCAGCCCCAGGTGTCGTTCTACATGCGGCCCTTTGTCTACACCTCCGACCTGGGCATTTCTCCCCGGCTGCACCAGGTGGAGAAAAATTTCTTTGTCTATGGCTTGGAACTGGGGGATTATCTCTCGCCGGAGGGGGTCTCCTGCCGCATTAGCTCTTGGTATCGCCAGGAAGACCGCAGTCTGCCCCTGCGCGGCAAAATCAGCGGCGCTTATATCACTTCCTCCCTGGCCAAAACCGAGGCTGTAGAATCGGGCTTTGACGAAGCCATTTTGATGAATTCCCAGGGCAAGGTGAGCGAAGCCTCTGGCATGAACGTGTTTATTGTCCGCAACGGCAGGCTCATCACCCCCGGTTTTGAGCAGGACATTCTAGAGGGCATCACCCGCGACAGCATTCTCACCCTGGCTCGCGATCTGGGCATTGAGGTAGTAGAGCGCCCGGTGGACAAGACGGAACTGTTCATTGCCGACGAAGTCTTCCTCAGCGGCACGGCGGCTAAAATTACCCCGGTGCGTCAGGTGGAAACCTACACCACCCCCACCCATCGTCCCATCACCACCCTCCTGCGCGACAAGCTTACCGCCATCACCGAAGGCCGTGATCCCGCCTACGACCCCTGGATTTTCCGGGTGGCGCTGTAGTGGTCTAATACCAAATCCGAATTAGATAACCCCGGTTCCCAGCCCAGCAAACCTTAGGGGCGAGGTCTCCTCGACCGCTGATACCGGGGACAACCAAGCCGGATTGAGTATCACCGTCATGACCCAACGGTAGGAACCCAACCGTAGTGACCCAACTTTAAGGGAGCCACAACGTTCCGCAAAGCAACATCGCCTTGGCTCCACCTGCCTAGGTTTGGTATTCCCATAGGCGCAGGGTGCCGTCCCAGCCAGCGCTCACCCATCTGGGGATGCCATTGGATCTGGGCACCGAGCACACCGACCACACCCGCCCCTCATGGCCCTTGAGAATCGCGATCAGCTTACCCTGGCCGATGTGCCACAGCCGTACCGTGCCGTCGTTGCTGGCGGTGGCCAAGAACCGTCCATCCTCATTAAAGGCCAGACTGTTGATTGGGGCGCTGTGGGCTCGAAAGGCGGTAATTTGGCGGCCACTGTTGAGTTTCCAGAACCGCACGGTGCAGTCTGCCCCGGCACTGGCCAATAGCCAATTGTTGGGGCTCACCGCCACCGAAAGCACCTCGCTTTGGTGCCCTCGCAGAACGTGGTTACGCCCCTTACCCCGCAAACGGTAGAGGCGCACCGTGTGGTCTTGGCTACCACTGACCAGGGTGGTGCCGTCGGGGCTAACGGCTAGGGTGCGCACCCAATGGGTGTGGTCTGCAAAACGGTGGGTCTGGGTCAGGGCTTGATCCGCCATTCGCCACACACAAATGTGACTATCTTGGCCACCGCTGAAGAGATACCGCCCCTGGTGTCCAAAGGCAATAGCCCGCACCCAACACCCATGGCCTTGGTATTGGCCCAGATGTTCTCCATCGTGTAGACGCCATAGGGAAATGGCGCTATCGTTGCTGACGGTGGCAAAGCTTTGGCCATCGGGATGGATGGACACCGCCCGCACCCAGGCTCGATGGCCGCTCAAGGTATATAACAGGGTGCCCGTTGCTAAATGCCAGACCCGCACCGTTTTGTCGCCGCCGCCGCTCACCATCCAATTTCCATCGGCGCTAATGGCCACGGTGCGCACCCAGCTATGGTGCCCCGTCATCACTCGGGTGCAGGCCCAGCGATGGGCGGTATAGGGCGAAATCCTTGGGGGGGAGGGGATCCCCTCATCGGCGGGCTGCCCCATAGGGGCCATATCAACCAGGTCGAGGGGCTCTACCGGGTTGAGGGAACTATCGCTACCGAGGGCAGCCGGATCTAGATTGAAGCGATCACCCCAACCATGGCTTGGGGGCACGGAGTCGGAGGGAGAAGAATGCATGACGAGAGGGGGCTCAGGCTGCATAGGTCACATAGGTCTGCAATGGCAGTTGACTACACCCTGTCTGTATTCTATTTCCGAAACTCCCCTACCGACGAAGTTTCCTTCCCTCCATCGCCCCTGCTGGTTCAACGCTAGCGCCCACAGACAGGGTGAATGCCCCCCTGCTGGCAGATATACCCCAACTGGTCGGCATCGAGGTTCTGCGCCTTGGAAAAATCAACCGCCGCCAGGGCACTCCCCGCTTCGGGATCGGCTAGGGTGGCAATAAATCCGTCCACCGGGGGTGCAGCCGTCGTAAAGAAAACGGCTCCAGCAAAGTTAGCCCCGGTCAAATTTGCTCCGGTCAGCACGGTATCTTGCAGGTTGGCATTTTGCAAGTTGGCGTTTTGCAAGTTGGCGTTTTGCAGATTGGTCTGGGTCAAGCGGCTGTGGCTGAGATCCGCCTCCGTTAGGTTGGCCTCACTGAGGTTGGCATCCCGCAGGTCGGCGGCGTTCAAGTCAGCGCGGGCCAAGGTGGCTTGGGTGAGATTGGCCCCAGCCAGAATCGCCTCTCTCAGGCGGGCTGCGGTGAAATTGGCCTGGGTGAGTTGGGCCTCGGTGAAATCGGCTCCGGCCAAACTGGTGCCCTGGAAGTGGGCCTGGTCTGCGGCGGCGGCGATGAAGAGAGCGCTGCTGGCATTAGCCCCTGCGAAATCGGCATACTGGGCCTGGGCGTTGCTGAGGTTGGCTCGCAGCAGGCTAGCATTGCGAAACAGGGTGTGGCGCAGTTGGGCTGCCACCAAGCTGGCCTCGGTCAGGTCGGATCGGCTGAAGTCGGAAATCCAGTCGTCAAAGGTGTCGTTACGACCATCTGGCCCTGGGTCGAAGAGGATCGCTTTGCGTAACCGCGCCCCAGACAATACCGCCTCCGTCCAGCGAATTCCAGCTAGGTGCTGTTGCTCTAGCACCAGGGTGAAGGTATCTGGCCCCTCCGGCACATGGGCCAAGTTGGTGCCGCTGAGGTCGGCCCCCTGGAACTGGCCACTGTGGAGAACGAGAATTTTGGCCAGGGTGCGCTTCACCGTACGCTGGCGCAGTTGGGCAATCAAGCGCTGGTCGGGGGCCAGGGCCACAATGTCGTTGGCCAGGGTAAGGTTGAGGCGCTGGAGGTGGGGCAGGGCGGGTGGCCCTAGGGTGACGAGGGCCTGCTGAATCGTGTCCATCAAAGCCGGATTCCCCGTCTGGGCCAAGAGATCGACCAGGAGCGTAATGGCCCTGGGATCTTGGCTGCTGGCCAGGGCCAAGGCAGCGGCCTGTTGATCCTGGAAGGTATTGGCCCTCAGGCTCAGGTTTTCCACCAAGGCCAAGAAGAGATCGTCGTTAGCCCTGGGCATCACAACAGACATAGGGCCAACCAGGGTTTGCCGCCGCAGACCATAGCCTAGGGCCAACGTCAGGACAACCCCCGCCATCCCCAGTGTCCAGCCCCAGGACAAGCCACGCCACCACCGCCGAGGCTGGGCTTCCTCCAGCGGGGACAGCACAATCGCTCGCAGCCCTCCCTCTTCCTGGGTCATGGTGAGCAGTTGGGCCTGGGCAAAGGGAAACAACCGATGGGCCGCTGTGGCCACCGTGGGCCGGACTAGGGCCGTTTGTGCCCCCAGGGGAGCCACGGTGCCATCGGGAGATAGATCCACCGTGGCAGTTTTGGCTTCGGCATGGTGAACGGGATGCTTGACAGGTAACTGCCCCCCCCGCAGCAACAGCACCTTAGTCCCCGCCAGGTAGTCGTGGCAGGCGCGTCGAGACTGGTTGGTAAACCCCGTGGCCCCCAGGGCCAGAGCGCAGGCCAGCACCATGCCACCCCCGGTCGTTGCGGTGAGCAGGGTGCCACTGCCTAGCCACACCAGATACGCCGCTCCTAGGGGACAACCCATTCGCCCCACGACCTCCCGCAGCAGTGCTACCCGATAACCGGGCATCCCGTTTTCCAGCGTCACCACTTGCAGCCCTAGCCAAGCCTTGGGCCAGCTTCTGCCGATTTTGGCCACCTGATGCAGATGTACGCCAGTCAGCGCGAGGGGCAGTAGCACCCCGCTAAACCAGAGCAAGTTGGTGGTTACGGGAACCGCCTGGATCAGGCTTGGTCGAGGCCGTCCCAGGGTGCGGGCCAGCCCCTCCTGTACCCCCTGAGACACTGGATTCAGCGGCACCAAATCGGCCTCGATCCGTTGGCGAACGACCTCTCCCAAGACCCAAGGCACCGCTGCCGATCCCACCAGTAAACCCACCTCCAACCCCCAGGCCAGCAGCCGCCGCAGAGCCAAGCTATGACGATTGGACAGCACCCCCGTCACCCGATCCGCCGAGACGGGAGTTGCCATGGATTGGGGATGGGAAGTCTGCGCCATAGTCCACGATTGGGTGATAGTGCCTTCTGTTTTAGCACCCCATAGCGATTCTGAGCACAGAACTTTAGCGCATCCCTTTGACACATCTCTTTGACACATCTACATGAAGATCGCCTAGGCCAACAGCAAGTGGCCCTGAAAGAACAAGACGAGGCACTCCGAAAACTGGCATAGCCCACTGGCCATCCTCATCGGGGCTACCTACCATAGAGATAAGCCACCAGGCTAGCCCCAAAGCCACTCAGTCTGAGGTGACTCACCGGAGCGATGCATTAGATTCTGGGCCAAGGAGGCCGTAGCGTGATGAAAACGGTTCGTCAAACCCTGGCCATGTCGGTCGTCGCCCTCACCATGGCCGCCGCCAGCGGGGCCGCAGTGGCTCAGTCCGTGGTTCCAACCCCCTTAACCCAACCGGTTCAAGCCCAGGGATCGGTCACACCTAGCCAGTCCTCCGCCTGTGGGTTCCTCTCCACCCAGGCCACCCAGGTGCTAGATGTGCGGGAAGACTTCGTTGCCGTTAATGTCAACGTGAGTGGTAGTGCTGGGATCACCCTCTTCATTGAAGGCCCCAACGGCTTTAGGGAGTGCCACACCACGAATGGTTCGGCGGGCACGGTCAACGCGCCGGGGCTGCTCAATCGCGGGCGCTACAATTTTTACGTTGGCAACACCAACCCCGTGGCCACCACCTACCAACTCACCATTAGCCAAGATTAGCCCCTAGGGTCATCTTCCCCTCCCGGCAGGGTGGGCGGGAGGTCTAGGGTGATGGTATCTGCGGTGATATCCACTACGTCCACCGCCGTGATGTCAATGGTGCCTGCTTCGGTCTGGCGCTGAAATCCATCGCGGGTGGTGGTTAGCACGGTGCCGCAGTTGGGGCATTGGGTGGCGGCCTTGTTCAATCCCGTCAGGGGTGCGGTGCAGACGGGGCAATTGGCCTGAACCAGGTTACGCTTCAGCCAAAACCGTAGCCCCACAAAGGCAAAGACGGGGATCAGGAGAATCAACACCACAATTACGGCCAGGGACTTAATCAGCCACCCCAGCCCCACCGCCCCCAGCAGCCAAATCACGCCAAACAGCGTGAGCCAACAGCCCAGCCCCGACAGATTGAACTGGATTTGGCGAAATCCGGGTTGGTTCACGACACCATCTCTCCATAACAAACCCCCGATAGACCCATGGTATTTCCCCACGGTATTCCCCTAGGCGAAACGGTTGCCTCCCAGCGGCACCCACCTGATCGTGGCCCGGTAGGCGAGCAAGACCGTCAATCGAGTGAATCTATTGTAGCGCTGGGCCTAGGCAAGACGATTAGGGGGCTGAGAGAGCGCCTCTGCCATCCGCTTAGCCAGGACTGAGGCGCTAAACTGGGCTAGGGCTTCCGTCCGCAGCCAATCACCTCGGCAGCGGGGATCTTGGCCCGTTAGCATCTCAATGCAGGCCGCTGCCACCGCATCCGCATCCCGGTGGGGAACTCGCCAGCCCAAACGCCCATCCTGCAAGGGATCCGCCGAGCCGTCCTGATCACCAGACAGCACGGGCATCCCACAGGCCATCGCCTCTAGGTACACAATGCCAAACCCCTCCTGGGAAGGCATTACGTAGGCATCGGCAAGACGGTAGTGATCTACCAATTTTTCCGTAGGCACAAACCCAGCAAACACCACCCGATCCGCCACCCCCAACGCCTGGGCCAAGGCGGCGAGGCGAGGCTGATCGTCCCCCCGACCAATCACCAAATACTTCACGGTGGGGAACGCCTGGGCAATGATGGGCAGCGCCCGAATGGTCACGTCTACCCCTTTATAAATGTCCCCCGACCACAGACGAGCCACAGTCATTAACACAGGGCCATGCTCTAACCCATAGGCCGCCACCAGGGCCGGATCAGCGGAGCCGGGGCAAAAGGTATCGCCATCCACAACACAGGGCACCATCCACACCCGTTTGGGATCAAGCTGATTGGCTGCACAGGCTTGATCCCGGCTATAGCGGCTAATCGCCCAGATTTGATCCGCTTGCCGCAGAGCCCGCTGCACCCTTGGCGGCTGAGGATACCAAACCTCTTTGCCGTAGGTAATGACAATGTAGGGGATCCGCCACAAGCGACAGAGAGGAGCGACTAAGGGCAACAGCAACACATGGCCACAGATCACCCGCTGGGATCGATGGCATAGCAGGGTTAGCACCAGAGCTATGAATAACCGCAACCGACCTACGACGGCCCAAGGACTGGCAAGCGGGTGAAACCGTAGGGAACCAAGCCTGTTATCGGGGAGGTCCTGGGGGCCATCGCGCAGCAGGAAAACGCTGGCCCCAGGAGCCTGAGGCCAACTCCCATAGGCTGTTAGTAGATCCCTTACGTAGGACTGAATGCCGCCCTCGCAGGAAAAAACTTCCAGGAAAATAAAAATGTTGCGCTGAGATGCCAAGGGGGTCACAGGAAAGATCGACAACCAGAGCAAGGTTAACAGGTTGAACAAGCGCCGTACTTCACAATGGAGAGGCAGTTGCGACCATCCTGCAAGCGCTGGTAAGTGACCCGGTCGGCAAGGCGACGCAGCAGAAACCAACCATAGCCCCCATTATCCAGCAGTTCCCCTGGCTGGGGTTCAGGTAAAAGGTCAGGGTTGAAGGGATTGCCCTGATCCCAAATCCGAATTTCCACACAGTCATTGGCCAGATCAAAATCAATGTTGATGGCGGTGTCCGGGGGCAGGTGGGCATGGGCATGGCGCACGGCATTGGTAAAGCCTTCAGTCAAGGCCAAACCGAGTCGGTCTCGATAGTTGACGACCCAGCCTAAGTCATCCTCTAGAGAACGACAAACCTCATTAAACCAACGTTGCACCTGAAAGACCAAGTCGAGTTGGCTGGTGACCTTAAGCCGTTCTTTCCGTACCGTCTTGACCATCTTCTACCTGCCCTAACGCCATGCCATTAGCAAGCCAAAAGCTTTTGCACCCAGTGCTTAAAGTTTGTGACTTTAAGTTTGTAGTTTTCTATACTCTCTACGATAAGTTTACCGAAAAAACACGCATCCATAAAAAAACTTGCGCAAAACTAAATAGTTCTACGCAAGTCTCAAGTATGTCAAAGTTCTATGAAGATCGGCTATCGACTGAGACGATGGTTCCAAGACCTAGAACAGGCCCAGGGTCAGGGATTCTTGGATGGGGAAGGTGGCCCCAATGCCCAGCCATAGGGTCACCAGAGTGCCAAACAGGAACAGGGTGGTGGCCACAGGGCGGCGGAAGGGGTTTTGGAACTTGTTGATGCTCTCGATAAAGGGCACCAGCATCAGCCCCAGGGGAATGGCGGTCATCGCGCCGATACCCAGCAGCTTGTTGGGCACAATCCGCAGAATTTGGAAGGTGGGGTACAGGTACCACTCCGGCAGAATTTCCAGGGGAGTGGCGAAGGGATCGGCGGGTTCACCCACCAGGGCGGGATCCAGCACGGCCAGGGCCACGCAGCAGGCGATGGAGCCTAGGATTACCACGGGGAAGATATAAAGCAGGTCGTTGGGCCAAGCAGGTTCGCCGTAGTAGTTGTGGCCCATGCCCTGCTTGAGCATTTCTCTGAGCTTAGGATCGTTGAGATCCGGCTTCTTAAGGGTTGCCATTCAAATGTTCTCCTCTTAAACAAAGTAGGTGAGGCCATGCCTCAACAAATTCGACGAGGCCATGCCCCAGCAAACACGGCAGGGAGTTTCCCCTAACCTAAATAGAATTGGATGAGTTGACCGATCATAGGGTGTCCCATCCCGATTCCCAAAATTCGTTAGACCTTGTTTACAAAGGCCCGGAGATGCCTTGCTTACGAATCATCAGGAAGTGCATCAGCATGAACACGGCAATGGCCCAGGGCAGAACGAAGGTGTGCAGGCTGTAGAAACGGGTGAGGGTCGCTTGGCCAACCGCTTCGCCGCCACGCATCAGTTCGACAACGGTGCCGCCCACCACGGGGATAGCGCCAGGAACGCCGGACACGATTTTCACGGCCCAGTATCCCACTTGATCCCAAGGCAGGGAGTAGCCCGTTACACCGAAGGTCACGGTGATCACGGCGAGGATCACGCCCGTTACCCAGGTGAGTTCGCGGGGCTTTTTGAAGCCGCCCGTGAGGTACACGCGGAAGACGTGGAGGATCATCATCAGCACCATCATGCTGGCAGACCAGCGGTGGATGGAGCGAATCAGCCAACCGAAGTTGACGTCGGTCATCAGGTACTGAACCGAGTTAAACGCTTCCGTTACCGTGGGTTTGTAGTAAAACGTCATGGCGAACCCAGTGGCGAACTGGATGAGGAAGCAGGTGAGGGTAATGCCGCCTAGACAGTAGAAGATGTTGACGTGGGGAGGCACGTACTTGCTGGAGATGTCGTCGGCTAGGGCCTGAATTTCCAGCCGCTCATTGAACCACTGATAGGCCTTAGAGTCGGTAACTTGCTTGGTAAACATGAAGCGGGAAACTCTATATATCAATAATTGCCATCAATGAAAAATGTAACATAGCCGTAACGGCAGAACGACCCTGACCCTGGTTGTTTCACCGGGTTTTTCCGGTGACGATACCCCAAGGATCGCCCCCAAACGGCTTAAATTGGCACTTTTGCCCAGTTCTGGATGAGAAATCGGCTTCACTTTTTTAACATTTTGTTACATTCTCTCTCAGAGGCTTAATCCAAAGGCTCTAGGCGGGTTGCCGTGGAATCGGTCAATATGAACAATAGGAAGCGCCTAAGGTAAGGTACAACCAACCTGGGGTGTCTCCCGGTCACTCGGTCAATATATAGAGAGAAAGTTCCTGGTGGCCCTCAACCCTCAATCCCTCTCCCCTGTTGGGCTACTCCTTATACACACGCCTCTGTGCTGCTTGATGCCTGGGTTGGATCCCCCCTAGCCCCCCTTGCTAAGGGGGGAACTGGAATCAAAGTCCCCCGTTGTAAGGGGGATTTAGGGGGATCTCCAAGGACTTACGGTAGGAAAACAAGGTGTGGATAAGCAGTAGCCCATATTGAAATAAGGAACGTTGACTTCCTTCCGGCTCCCCTCTCCTTCCTGGGAGAGGGGTTGGGGGTTAGGGCCAAGCTCAGGTAGAGGGAAGCCTTCTCTATAGAAGTTCGGATCAAATTCAGATCGAATTAAGACGACCCTGTGACAATTCTGTTCGTGGTTTGCGAGGACTATGAGATCACTGCTACGGCTGTTGGTGTTGGGACTATGTATTGCTGGGCTGGTGTTTGGGGCTGTGGGCGCAAGGCCCGCCTTCGCCCTGACCTCGGATCAGGATTTGGTGGCGGAAGTTTGGCGCATTGTCAACCGTGCCTACGTGGATGAGACCTTTAATCACCAAAACTGGTGGTTTATTCGTCAGCGGGCGCTGAAGCGCAATTTTGCCACCCACGAGGACGCCTACGATGCCATCCGCGAGATGCTGGCCAACCTGGATGACCCCTACACCCGCCTGCTGCCGCCGGATCAGTACCACAGCCTGCAAACCAACACCGCTGGAGAATTAACCGGGGTAGGGCTTCAGATTACCAAAGATGACGATCCGGGCTGGCTGCGGGTGATTGCCCCCATCGAAGGCTCCCCCGCCGAACAGGTGGGGCTACAGCCGAAGGATTTGATCCTGTCCATCGACGGTACCGCCACGACGGATCTGTCCCTGGATGAGGCGGCGGCCAAAATGCGGGGGCTGCGCGGCACCACGGTGATGCTAGAGGTTAGAAGCGACCAGGAAACCACCTCCCGCCAAGTGATGCTGACCCGCGATGTGATTACCCTCAACCCCGTCTATGCCCAGATGGACGTGACTCCTGGCGGTCAACTCGTGGGCTATATGCGGCTGAGCCAGTTTAACGGCAATGCAGCAGAAAGCGTGGCCGGAGCGATTCGGGATCTCGCTGACCAAGGAGCCGAGGGTTTCATTTTGGATCTCCGCAACAACCCCGGTGGGCTGCTTCAGGCCGGGATTGAAATTGCGCGGCTGTGGCTACCGGAGGGTACCATTGTCTACACCGTCAACCGCCAGGGCATTTTGGACAGCTTTGAAGCCTTTGGCCATGCCCTCACCGATGCGCCCTTGGTCGTCCTGGTGAACGAAGGCACCGCCAGCGCCAGCGAAATTTTGGCCGGAGCCTTGCAGGACAATGGCCGCGCCAAACTGGTGGGCAGCACTACCTTCGGCAAGGGGTTGATTCAGTCCCTGTTTGACCTACCCGATGGGGCGGGCCTTGCGGTAACGGTGGCCAAGTACGAAACCCCAGACCACCACGACATCAACCGCCTCGGCATTACCCCCGACCGCCTCGTCAAAGGTGTGCCCCTCAACCGCGACACTATCGCCACCGAGGCCGACCCCCAATACCAGGCGGCGCTGGAGATGCTGAGCCAGTCGCCTGTGGTGGTGGCAGAAGTACCCTAGGGAGAGGTTCTACGATGTCCAAGATTTCCCCCTCCTCGGCTTCATCGCCCAACCCCGCCTCTGGAGCAACCGATTCACCGTGGCGGCCCTCGTGGCTACATTGGCTAATTTCGGCGTTGAGTGGAACCGTCGAAATTGTCTAACGACACGCTTTGCGAACGAGAAACAAACCGCTTGGCTGAGGCAAGAAAACGCGAGGCTGAAGCGCGTGAACGAGACCTTAGCCGAGATCGATGCCAAATACGATGCCTTGCGGCGCAAGTCCGCTACCAACTCGACCCCACCGACGACCACCGACGAGCATTAGCCCTGGCCTTGGCGCAGCTTGAGGAATATCAGCAGGTGTTGGATTGGGATTCAGAACAGGGGCAAAACTAAAGAGTGGGCATACCATAGGGAAAATGTAGCCGGAACGATGGCCATGACCGGAACACCGCCCAACCCTACACCCACCACCCTAGAGAAGGTCTTTGAACTGCTCGACCAAAAGTTGATCACCCTGGGGGTGCCAGGAGGATTGAGTGCTGTGGGGATTAACAACATCCGCACTGGGCAGTGGAACGAGGCTGCGCTGTGCTTTGGAGGGGCGGCGGCGGTGTGGATGGCGATCAAGGTGGGCAACAAGCTAGCGCCAGAAATTGACCAAGGGCTAGATCACGCCATTGCGGCGGCGAAACGCTTGCCCCAAACCTTGCGAACCGACTTTACCAGCGTTTATCTACGGCGGCAGGCCCGTCAGTGTGAAGAATCCACCATTGAAGGCTTTAACCCAGAGAACACAGCCATTCCACTTTTGGAAAAGGTCTTTGTGCCCCTAGATTTAAGCGGAGCAATAGGCGCATTAGATCAAGCGCCCCTTCGCCAGCTAGATCCCAGTTTGCGGTCTGAAAATCTGGATATTTGGAAACTGCTAGCCAAATCTCGGAAAAATCGCCAGTTTCGGCAGATGTGCATTTTGGCCAAGGGCGGCAAGGGCAAAACCACTCTGCTGCGCCATATTACGCTTCTCTATGGCCAAGGAAAGCGCCTTCACGGTGCCCCAAAGTTGGTGCCTGTACTGCTGCGTCTGCGGGAATGGGTGGACGAACTCAGCCAATCTCAGCCCCCCGGCTTGGCGCAACTGATGACCGAACACCACATCCCGACCCTGTGGAAAAATCACCCGCCCCAGGTGCCCGACCGCTGGGCCGAAAACCTGCTGAACCGTGGCCAAGCCCTGGTGATGCTGGATGGGTTTGATGAAATCCCCATGGCCAAGCGCCCCCAGGTGAGCCAATGGATTACCACCCAAATGGAAGACTACGACCAGTCTATTTTTCTGCTCACCTCGCGGCCCAAGGGCTACGAAAACTACACCGCCAAACGCCCCTCCCTCCCCATCTACATCAACGACTTCAATGCCGACCAACAGGCCGACTTTATTCGGCGGTGGTACCTCTGCCAAGAGCGCTGCTATCGCTCTACCCGCCGCCATGCCAGGGAAGCCGCCACCGAGTATGCCGACAACCTGATTGCCCAAATCCAAGCCCGTCCCGAAGACCTAGGGCAAATGGCCAAAAACCCGCTGCTGCTGAACCTATTGGTAACGCTGCACCGCTATGCCCCCACCAAAGCCCTGCCCAGCCAACGCCTAGGGCTATATCAGCGCATTTGCAGCCTGCAACTCGATACCCGCCCAGCGGCCCGACTGATCACAATGTGGCTGGACTACGACAAAAACATGGCCCTATTGCAAGCCATCGCCCTACACATGCTCAGCACCCCATCCCAAACCGCAGACCCCAATGAAGAACGCCTCGTCATCGATCACCATGCCCTACTAACGCTGCTGCAACCCCACCCCATCCTCCAAAAGGCCCAGGCAGACCCCGCCGATTGGCTAAAGCAAATTGTGGACGTGAGCGAACTGCTGGTGGAGCGCGAACCCAAGGAATACGAATTTCCCCACGCCAGCTTTCAAGGCTTTTTTGCCGCTAGAGAACTAGCCCAACTCCAAAACACCACCATTGCCCAAAACCTAGTTCTACAAAACTGGAACACCGCCCTCTGGCGAGAAACCGTGCTGCTCTACACCGCCCAACTCGATCCTGATGACCTGAACGACATCATCCGCAAAGCCTGTGAGCTAGATAGCGAAGCTGCCCAACTCGCCAAGCTTTGCCTACAGGAATATCCCCGCCCTGAAAAAGTAGACCCCGACCTCAAAGCGCTGCTGGAGGATCTGGAAACCGTTACCCAAAACTCGACCTATGCCAAGCTAGAGGAACTGCTAAAGGCTGGACAATGGCGCGAGGCTGATGAGGAAACCTATCGCCTAATGATTACCAACCCAGCCGTGGGCAAGGAAGAAGGTCAATGGTTTGACCCCAAAGACCTAGAAGAATTTCCCTGCGAAGACCTGCGAATTTTAGATCAGCTTTGGGTGAAATACAGCAACGGTAAGTTTGGCTTTAGCGTGCAAAAGAAAATTTATGTAGAGACAGGCAACCCGCTTGATGGCAAGTATCATGAAGACACTTGGCTAAAATTTGCAGATCGCGTCGGCTGGCGCAAGGACGGAAGCTATCTGAGCTACAAAGACCTACAAGCCAACCCTTCTTTTTCCCCCACAGCGGAATTTCCGTCGTGGCGTGGGGTGTGGGGGTGGCGTGCGTTGTGGGTGCTTCTCTTCTCTCGCGCGGAGACTTGTAAACTGTAGCAGATAAGCGCTTCAGCCCGATCCAAAAGAATGATTACCGACCCCCTCTGCACGGAAAATTAGGTGTTTCGGGGATCGCTTACCTGGCACCAAGGGTCAGGTCGTATTGGCCTCAAATCGGGCACTTACCACATCTGGGTTCAAACAGTTCGCTAATACAAATTTCTTAGCCACATTTTGCACCGCATCCATGGGCGCTTGCCATTCATCCCACAGGCTTTTTTGGCCAGGGGTCTTTTTCTTGGCCTTCATCTTTTGCCGAATCGCCGCCAGCTTCTTGCTGCCCCAGGTGTTGCGCCGCTCTGGCTTAGGTTTGGGTTTATAGCGCTTGCAAAACTTCCGATAGGCTTCCGCACAAAGTTCCAACGACATGCGGTTAAAGCACATGGCTGTGTACCAGTTCAGCCAATGCATAATCTTCGGCAAATCGTCGGGCTGTTTTGGCTCCAGCAAATAATGCACATGGTTGCTCATAATGCACAACCCATAGAGCTTGAAGCCGTATTTCGCCTTGCAGCGCTCTAGGGCATACAGCAAAATCTCACGGCACTCATCCCGAATTAACCGAAACTCACGGTTATTGCACCGCACCGTAACGTGGTAACAAAATCCGGTCTTGAAGCTACGTTTGGATCGCGCCATAGCCGTAGGGTGCCTTCGCGGCTTAAATCGTTTTGGCTAATTTTGGATCAATCCCTTGACCGCAATGTGCCGATTACCCATCGCGAATTTCTCTGTGTATGGCGTTGGTGCATTGCTTTGCATTGGCGCTAGCCTCGGCGTTATGAACTATACATCATTGGCTCATGGGAATTCGTTGGGCATAGGCATACGATCTAGCGGATTATCGGTCGGATATCGAAAGCCTGCGTGCTAACAACTGGCGATGATCATTGTCAGCGACACATCCCCTATCAGCAGCCCACTGAGAATTGAGCAACTCCCCCTGCTGCAAGCACTGTATGGCCGCGTCGTAATCCCCGAAAGCATCTACACCGAACTCTGCGCCCTACAGGCTTTCGGCGTGGATACATCCTGGTTGGCGGAGACCGAATGGATTGTCGTTCAATCGGTGGATAGTCAGGCCTTGGTTGATGGATGATATGTCTACCGTACGGGCGCACCGCTGTGTGCCCCAACCCTAGATCCCATTTTATTGATCCCCCATGACCCTTACCGAACGACTTCAAGGCACCAACCTCTATCTGATTGGCATGATGGGGGCGGGCAAAAGCAGCACCGGAACCGCCCTGGCCCAGGCCTTGGGGTATCAGTTTTTTGATACCGATGCGGTGCTGGAAACGGCGGCGGGGCAGACGATTTCTGAGATATTTGCTGAGGCGGGAGAGGATGCGTTTCGGCAGCAGGAAACCGAGGTGTTAGCACAACTGGCGGCCTATCGGCGGTTGGTCATTGCCACCGGGGGCGGCATCGTCACCCAGCGGCGCAACTGGAGCTATCTGCACCACGGCATTGTGGTGTGGCTGGAGGTGCCCCTGGGGGTGCTAGAGCAGCGCCTTGCCGGGGAAACGGGACGTCCCCTCTTGCAACGGCCCGACTGGCGGCAAACCCTAGCGGATTTGGTGGAACAGCGCCAACCCCTCTATGCCCAGGCGGATGTGCGGGTGCCCGTGGGGGCGGAGGACAGCGTGGAGGCCATCGTCGCCCAAATTTTAAGCCTTGTTGACGAAAGACTGCGGACGGATGCGCCCTCGGCCCAGCTCAATTGATACACTAGCGGGAGCCAATTATTCCCATTGCCCTAGCCCTATGGTTCAGTCTTCTTCTGCCGCCGATAGTATCCATGCCGCCGAGGCCACGCGAGTACAGATTCTCAGCGAAGCCCTGCCCTACATTCAGCAGTTTCGGGGCCGCACGGTGGTCGTCAAGTATGGCGGTGCGGCGATGAAAGACAGTAGCCTCAAGGCCGACGTGATCCGCGACATTGTGTTCATGGCCTGCGTGGGTCTGCGTCCGGTGGTGGTGCATGGCGGTGGGCCAGAAATCAACACCTGGTTGGGTAAACTGAACATCGAGCCCCAGTTTAAAGATGGTCTGCGCGTCACCGATGCCCCCACCATGGACGTGGTGGAAATGGTGCTGGTGGGCCGTGTCAACAAAGAACTGGTGGGCCTCATTAACCAGGCCGGGGGCAAAGCCGTGGGCCTGTGCGGCGTAGATGGCAACCTGATCACCGCCCGTCCCCAGGGGGCTGAAGGCGTGGGCTTTGTCGGCGAGGTCAGCGGCGTGGATTCTCGCGTGATCAAGACCCTGGTGGAGGCGGGCTATATTCCCATTGTCTCCAGCGTGGCCAGGGACGACAACGGCCAAGCCTACAACATCAATGCCGACACCGTGGCCGGAGAAATTGCCGCCGCCCTGGGGGCCGAAAAGCTCATCCTGCTCACCGATACCAAGGGCATTTTGGAGGACTACACCGACCCCAGCACCCTGCTACCCAAGCTGGATATCCAAAAGGCACGGGAGCTGATTGAGGTGGGCATTGTGGCGGGGGGCATGATTCCCAAGGTGAACTGCTGCGTCCGTTCCCTGGCCCAGGGCGTCGGGGCCGCCCACATCCTCGATGGCCGCATTCCCCATGCTTTGCTGCTAGAAATTTTCACCGACCTCGGCATCGGCTCCATGATTGTGGCCTCCGAGTTTCGGGGCTAATGGCCTAACGCACCGCCAGGACTGTCCGGATCCGAGCCTGGAGACGGATCTGGCGCTGAATGGCCACCGCTAGGGTAGCGGTGGCCTTAATGGAGGAGAAGGGCTTAATTGTCAGAGAGAGGATGGGAGGGCGGCCCTATCCTCGCTGGATGTGATGGCGCAGTTCGGTATACATGTCGTGGAAGTCGTCGGTGAAGCAGAGGTCGAGGGTGCGGGGGCGGGGCAGGTTCACCGATACCCGGTGGACGATGGTGCTAGGGCGAGCGCCGAGCACGTAGATGGTATCGGAAAGGAACAGGGCTTCCCGGAGGTCGTGGGTGACGAGCAGGGCAGTACATCCGGTTTTCTGCCAGAGGTCTTGCAATAGACCCCACATTTCCTCACGGGTGAAGGCATCGAGGGCGGCGAAGGGTTCGTCGAGCAACAAAATCTCTGGTTGGTGAATCAATGCGCGGCACAGGGAGGCCCGCTGGCGCATTCCCCCAGAGAGTTGCCAGGGGTAGTGGTGCTGAAAGGACTTCAGGCCCACGGTATCCAGCAGGGTTTCGGCGGATTTGGTGTATTGGTCGCGGTTTTGGCGAAACTTGCGCTTGTGGGGCTGGACGACCTCTAGGGGCAGCAGCACATTGTTGAGGGTGTTGCGCCAGGGCAGCAGCACTGGGTTTTGGAAGGCGATGCCAATATTTTTGAGCGGGCCAGTGATGGGTTGGCCATGGAAGTAAACCGCCCCTTCTTGGGCGGGGCTGAGGCCCGATACCATCCGCAGCAGCGTGGTTTTGCCACAGCCCGATGGCCCCACGAGGGAGACAAATTCCCCCTGGGCCACCTGAAACGCAACCTGGTCGATCACCGTGAGCGGTGCGCCTTGGCCGTAGTAGGTAAGCCGAATATCGCGAAAATCAAGGGCGGGATCCGTTGGGGTATAGGCAGACACCGGACTGACATCGACCATGGCAGAAACTCAAACGTTTTCCTAGACGCTACCGATCCGAGGGGCAATAAAATGTATTTGGAGCTACATCTTGTCTGACGACTGCGGGATGAACGCCCCATGATCAACGTCGCGTCACCATCGCCCAGGGCATCGGGGCGTCTCCGTGCGCCCGATTGAAGCGAATCTGGGCGATCCTGGGGTTACATCACCAGTTGGTTGAGGTCGGGCCGCAGCTTGAAGCGCACCAGAATAAGGGTGATATTGTCGTGGCCATTTTTCTCATTGGCCAATTGAATCAGATCGGCGACCCCTTGGTCGAGGTTGGCCCGCGAGCTGAGCAGGGGGGCAATGTGGCTCGCTTCGTGGCGTTCTAGCAGGTCATTGTCACTGAGGCCGTCGGAACACAGGATCAGGAGGGTATCTTCGGCAATCTCTAGGTAGCTAATGCCCGGTCTCAGGTAGTCTTGGTCGCGGGGGCCAAGGGCTTGGGTCAGTTGGTAGGCATCGGGACGGGCATAGGCAATGGCGGGTTCAACCCCACGGTTAATTTCCCGCTGCCCCACCTCGTGGTCTATGGTGAGTTGCTGCAAGCCCTGGCGCTTGCCGTAGCTGTAGATTCGGCTATCTCCCACATGCACCAAGGCCACCCGCAGGTCTTGCACCAAGGCCATCACTAGGGTGGTGCCCATTCGCCCCAGCCCTGAGGTGGCCTTCACTTGGTTGGCGTCAAAAATGGCCTGGTTGGCCTGGGCAACCCCGGCGGCAATGGTGGCTTCATCGAGGGCATCCTCACGGCTAAGCGGCCCGAAGTAATCCTGAAGGGTTTTCACCGCGAGTTGACTGGCCACTTCCCCGGAGGCGTGTCCCCCCATGCCATCACAGAGGATATAGATCCCCGCCGCCTGGAGGTGGGGGCCTTGGGGGCCATTGTGCTTTAGCCACTGGGTTTGACAGAAAAACCAGTCCTCGTTGTGGTTGCGCTGTTGGCCCACATGGCTTTGGCCCGCCTCCTCCAAGGACAACAACTTCATGGGGAGCACCATGGTAGGCAAGTCCATGCCGCCGCCCTCGTCAGCCCCTTCATCACCCTCGTCGTCGTCCCGATGGGCCATGGCCAACCGTAGCAGGTCTTCGTCGCTGGGGCTAAGGTCGGCTTCCTGGCCTTCTGTTTCCTGATATTCTGTTTCCTGGCCTTCCGTGGCGGGCGATTCCAGGGGAACTGAGGCCGAAATGGGGCCAGAACGGTATTGTCCGGCTAACTCGGCTAGGGCTTCCTGAAGCCGTTCTAGGGGGGTCAGATGACCGTTGGCTAGGGCATGAATAAGCTGTTGAATGGCCAACGCAGGTGGCAGGGCTTCGGTGAGCAACATCCGTTGCCAGGTTTGGCCTAGGGCAGGCAGATTGGGGGTAGTCGCCGAGATATCAATGTGGTTGAGACACAGAAGATGGTTAGGGCTCAAGATCAGGCAGTCGGGATTGAGCAGGGTGATTTGTCCTTGCCACGGGGCGAGGGCTTGCCACAGTAGGGTAATTTCAAAAAGCCACTGGGTCTGTTGCAAGGGATCGGCGGTTTTGCTGGCCCATAGGGCATCGAGACGGGGCCAGGTACTGCGATCTTCGAGGACTAAGATGGTTTGGCCATCGGTGCGCACCACGTCGTGTAGTTCTGGCACCGCTGGGAAATAGTCGGCCTGAAGGGCAAGGTAGGGCAGCGCCTGATCCGGCAACTCCGCCAGGGCCGGAACCGTTGCCGGATCTAAACCGGGCTGATCCATCCACAGATCTTGGAGGTCTCGGAGGGGGGAAACCTGTTCGGGGTTGCAGTCGAGCACCACTTGGGTGATCACAGCCTCTCCAGCGGCGGTTTGTCGATACAGGGGTTGCCCTAGGCGTTGGTAGCGCTTCTCGGCATCCAAATGGGGGGCTAGATGTCGCTGTTGAGGCTCTGGCAGAATTTCGTGACCGGGCCAGGACAAGCTGTACCAGCGTTGCAATGGCTGACCACACTGATCACACCCCCCTCGCTCATCGGGATTCTGAAACTGGCAAAAAGGGCAAGTTAGCATCGCTGAACGCCAATCCAACCTAGGCTATGGTGCGAATCTGTGGATCAAATCTGATGCCGCCACTACGTCCAGTATGCCATGGGACATCGGGCTAGGGATGAATTGAAAGGTCGGATACTCAGGTCGGATACTTCGTTCTACCTAAACCATGGTTCGCAGCCATCGCTGTTCATCGGGGGAGATGGATCGCCATTCACCGGGCCGTAAGGATCCCAGGGTGAGATCGCCGATGGCCCAGCGCACCAACCGCAGGGTGGGATAGCCCACGGCAGCGGTCATCCGGCGCACTTGGCGATTTTTGCCCTCCCGCAGGGTCATGGCAATCCAGGTGGTAGGAATAGACTGGCGATAGCGAATGGGCGGATCACGCGGGGGCAACGGAGGCTCCGTGGGCAGGCGATTAGCTTCGCAGGGGCGGGTGCGATACCCCCGGATCACCACCCCTTGCCGCAACTGGGCGAGGGCGGCGGCGGTCGGATCTCCTTCCACCTGCACCCAATAGGTACGGGGATGGCCATAGCGAGGATCGCTGAGGCGATGCTGAAGGCGACCATCATCGGTGAGCAGCATTAACCCTTCACTGTCGCGATCCAGTCGTCCCACGGGGTAGACCTCAGGGACGGGAATAAACGCCTTCAGGGTGAGGGCCGAAGTCGCGTCCTCGGAGGCGCTAAATTGGCTCAACACGTTGTAGGGCTTATAAAACAGCAAATATTGATAGGTCATCACCACACTCCTCCCCAGGGTGCTGGGTCAGGGTCAATTACTAACAGGATGGATGACAAACAGAGTTGCAGGATAGGGGCTGCTAAGAACCGTAGGATTGCAACTTTTTATTGCAACTGTTGTGGAAATATTGAGAATCCCCAGGCTTCTAGACTGTCCCGATATGCTGAAATCTATCGTATCAACGCAGGATACCCCTATGGACACCGGAACCCGATACCGCTTTTCTTGCACCCTCACCTTTGGCGACATCTACGGTCAG
The DNA here is from genome assembly GCF_014697375.1 of Phormidium sp. FACHB-1136. Taxonomy (GTDB): domain Bacteria; phylum Cyanobacteriota; class Cyanobacteriia; order Phormidesmidales; family Phormidesmidaceae; genus Nodosilinea. The sequence continues at coordinate 42,385 of NZ_JACJRS010000020.1, read as the reverse complement.
GTGATTGCTTGGCTGGTCATTTTGCTAATTAGCTTGGCCTCGTCCCTCGCCTTGATGGGGGCGCGGCAACCCGTGGTGGCCTTGGCAGCGGTGGGCTTAATTTTGGTGCTATCCCTGCCGTTCCTGCTGTTTGCCTTCGTCACCACGCTGCTGAACCACATTGAGTTTGAACCCGTGGCTTCCCCGCAAGCGGTGGCCCAATCGACGGGAACCCTTGATCGTGGCCAAGCCCCAGCCCAAGCCCTTAGCTAAATTGAGATCACTGACAGCGGGTTTCACTCGAATGAAGTACACCGCTAAGATCCCACCGTCCCCCTAATAAGGGGGACGGTGAATCTTCTACAGCCATAAACTGGGGGATCTAAAGCTAAACCAGCTTGTCCCTCACTGAAGCGAGAACCGCTATATGTTCCGATCCATTCAACTCGGATCAAGCTAGTTAGCCCCATTCAGCCGCATGAATCTCCTGGGACGCTGGGGCAACGCTGTCCTCGGCCCCAGGGTGATTCACGATCCGCATCGTTAGGGAGCAGCGGGTGTTCCAGTATCAGGGGTGATGTCCAAGGGGGCATCGCCCTCCGGTGGTACAGGGTCGAGGGGCAGAGAAGGATCGCCTTGGCTGGCCATTTGCTGAATTTGGTCTTTGAACTGGTCGGGGGCCATGGCGGCGGCTTGGTCAAAGAGCGCCTTAGCGGCATCTCGGTCGCCCTGTTCCTGCAAGACGAGTGCCTTGGCCAGCACCGGGCGGAAGTCCTCTGGGGTGGCGGCTATGGCCTCATCATACTGGGCCAGGGCTTGGTCGGGGCGGTTGTCCGCCAGGTACACCTGGGCCAGCAATAGCTTGATCGAGGTGGGATCTAGGCCAGGGGCTGCACCTTCGTTCTGGATGCGGTCAGCGGTTTTCAGGGCATCTTGCAAGAGCCCCGCCGCCGCCTGAGGACGGCCTTGCTGCACAAGCAGAGCCGTCAACCCCTGGAGGGCGTTCGTATCGGTGGGCTGCTGATCTAACACCGTACGATAGATTTGAGCGGCCCCTTCCAGATCGCCCGTTTGTTGCTTTGTTTGGGCCAACAACACCTGATATTCCGTCACCGTGGGGTTGAGCGTCACCAGCTTTTCGAGGGGGGCCACCACGGCCTCAACATTGCCCAACTGCACTTGGGTGTCGATCAACCCGCGCAGGGCGGTTTGGTTGTCGGGTTCGCGCTCTAGCACCAGTTCATATCCCCGCGCCTGGGCCTCCAGTTCGGCCTGCATGGCGTTAGGATCAGTGGCAGGAGCGTCGTTGTTGCCCGTGGCTCGACGGTTAGCGGTGCCGCTCAAAAAGGGTAGAAACGAGAGCGACAAGAAGGCGGCTAATGCCAGAATGAGCACTGTGCCCACCAGCCAGCGATTCCGTTTTACAGTCACAGGTCTACCCCCCACGTTCTGGTCTAGATGAGCCCGTTAATTCTAGCGCTTCCGGTGGTTCTTTTTAGGCCGATTTGGGGGCCGAAGCGGGGACGCCGCCGGGAGACCTGTAGGAGGTCTTTCTAAAGAGCTGTCGGACAGTCAACCCCGCCAACGCTAGATCACGGTCTAGATCGTCGTCCTCAGAAAATCACCAAAATGGCCGATCAGGAATTCATAAAGGATACGGATTATGGGCAGATAGGCGTGAAAACAGAGGCATCCTAGGTCGCAAAGTGAATGTTACGCTAGGCTTACTACGCTAATCCGGCAATGGATAGCGGCTGGTTGACGTTGAGAGGAGGTCGGTGGCGTTATGAGTGCTGTAGACAAGAATTCCTGGCCCGAAGCCCAGGGCAATGAGGCGGTGCCCCCCAAGGATGCCGCAGAGAAATCACAACCCTCAGCGGAACGCCCTGCCCTAGTGGCCCCTCCCCCCCGCCCGGTGCGGCCTACCCCGCCCAAACCAACGGTTCCCCCTGCCGCCGCCGCTACCCCAGCGGTTGTGGCGTCTCGCCCCTCAGCGCCCGCTGCGCCCGTCGAGCCCGCCTTTGATCCTGCGGCCTACCGCCATTTGCCCATTGCCCCCCCCAGCGAGCCCATGCAGTATCGCGCTATCGGGCTGGTTCGCGGCACCTATACCCCCGCCGAGGCCGATCAGTTAAACCGGGGTAATCTGGTCACCGACGATGGTTTTACGGTGGATTCGGTGCTGTTGGGGCGGGTTACCAGTTTGGTGAAAAAGCACCTTGATTTGGCCGTACCGCACCTGTGGGTGGTGTATCCACGCACCCGACGCGAAGTAGAAACCAACGAAGATCAGGATCTACATTTTCAAATTGTCGGTGTATGGGAGCCCGAAACCCTAGGCTTACCGGGGGAATCCCCCAAGGGTGAGGCCCAGATCACCGATGACATCCCGGCAACCTCCGAGGCTTCCCCCCTGCCGGATCTCGCTGCGGCAGAGCCCATAGTGGATGACCATTATTTCTCCGTTCGGGGTGAGGTGGTGAAGTGTGAGCCAGAGGAAGAACTCATTACGGTCAAAATTCTCCAGGGCATTAAGCAGACGCCGGGGGGAGCCAAATCCTTCAAACTCACCTTGAAAGGGCAGATTTCGGGCCGAACCGTGGGCTATTTTTGGGACTTCCAAGTCAAGCGCGACGCCAAAACCCTGGCGGTGGCAGCGGCCTCTGTGGTGGGTATTGTGCCACCCAAGAAGCGTCCTAAGGGCAGCGTCGGACGGAAACCTGGAGGCAAGCGTCCCGGTGGCCCCCGTTCCTCTGCGCCCCCCCGTAAACCGACGGGCACCCACGGCAGCCCCCGCCCCCGGAAGGTGATCCCAGATGGGGGGGATGCTCCAGCGTAGTGGGGCATGGGGGGCGAATTTTCGCCTAACTACCGAGGGCGTCCTGGGGCAAGAAAGCTCGATCCATCGGCAAAGCCGCTACTGGGATCGAGAGTTCAAAGGCTCCGGTTTCAATCCATTGTTTGAGTTCCTGCTGCACTTGGCGAGCTAGGTAAACGCTGGCCAGGGGAGCGGTGCGCACGGGTTGCCCCTCAATGGTGATGGTGCCCGATTTAAGCTGGGCATAGCTCACTAGGCCAAAGGTGGGCCGCACCCGACGGGGAATGGAAAAATCCATCACCGGGGCCACGATGTCTTTATCCTGTACGGCACAGTGGGCCGCGACCTGTTCGTTCAGGATGGGTATAGGCACGCCAACGCCAATCATCAACGACGGCCCATAGCCCTTGAAATAGCAGCCCCGTACCCAGCGGGCATCCATGGGTTTGGCATCGCCCACCAGGGCCACCGTCGCCGCAGGGCCGATAGGGGTGTGGTTGGGCAACCGTCGCTGCAAGGGAAAATGTTGGGTGCCCTCCCAGGCGATATAGCCGACGCCGCCGCCGAGGAAAATCCGGGTGCCAATGCCCAGGGTGGCTAAATCGGGATCGTTTAGCAGGGGGGAAATGGCCCCAGGGTTGGCGTAGACCGCATTGCCGAGGCGGGGTTGCAAGGGGCCGAGGTAGGTGGAAAGGGGACGGTCACCGCCGTTCACCCCCACAATAAAATTTTGGTACAGGCCACGGGGGTTAAACAGGTAAAACTGGTTAACGGTGTCGCGGGTGATGGTGGTTTCGAGGGAAGCCCTGGGGTAGCAGTCTGTGGCGTGGCCCGTGGCCTGGAGGTGTACCGTGCGCCCCGCCACTAGGTCGGCAATCACATGGCCACCGCCATGCTCCCGTGCTTCCTCCGACTCCATCCCCTCCGCCAATCGACTCACCGCCACGGGCTGGCTGGCCCCCAAGTAGAGATCCACCGCCCCAAATCCGGCGTAGGCGGGCACCCCATCCAGGTAGCACTCCAGCAGCTTGATCGGCGGGTCGGTATGGCCCAGGTTGATCATCGCCCCGGCAGACTCCATCGGCTCGAAGGTGCCCGTCACTACCACATCCACGGCCTTGGCAGCGGCGGTAATCCCCTGTTCCTGGGCCAGGGCTTTAAAGTCCTCGGCGGTATAGACCACCACTTGTCCGGCCCGAATTTTTTCGTTAATGCTGTCGATGGTACGCATGGGACTAAGCCCCAGCCTTGGTTTTTTGAGCCATGGCCCAAGCCCACAGCAGCACTGCCATCAGCGCCGAGGGCGCAAACAACAGCCCCAGAGCTAACCCCAGGGACGGTTCCAACCCACTCCAGGACAGGCGCGGCAGCAGGTATTTAATCACGATACCTAGCCCTGCCGACAGGGCCACTACCTTAATCAAAAAGCTCAGGTCAGACATGGTGGTTGGGAAACTGTTAACCTGCAATCAGGACATCAGGAATTACGACCGTCGCACATTGAGGCAGCACCACTCCTGGCGACGCCAGAGGGTCGCCACCACCCAGCCGTGCTGTTCGAGGGTATCGGCCACCAGTTTAGACTGCTCTAGCAAAATGCCGCTGAGGATCCCCCATCCCTCGGGGGTGACCAGGGTGTGCAGGTTGGGGATTAAGTCCATTATCACCTCGGCCAGGATGTTGCACACCACGCCATCCACCGGGGCGTCAACGGCGTTCACCAGATCCTCTAAGCTACCGTGGAGTACGGGCATATCCTCAGCGCTCAGGTGATTGAGTTCACGATTTTCCACGGAAGAACGGACGGCAAGATCATCCACATCTGCCGCATAGACCTTCTTGGCCCCCAGCAGCAACGCCCCAATGGACAAAATGCCCGATCCGCAGCCGATGTCGGCAAGGGTAACGTTAGGGGAATCGTAGGTGAGGCGCATTTCCAGGGATTCCAGGCAAAGCTGGGTAGTGGGGTGCGCTCCCGTGCCAAAGGCTACACCGGGATCTAGTCGCAGCACAATCCGCTGGTTGTCGTCGGGGGGTTCCAACCAGGCCGGGGTAATCAAAAAACGATCCCCAATCGGTTCCGGTCGCCAGTGGTCTTTCCAGCTTTTCGACCAGTCTTCTTCGTCGATGAGATTCCAGGTGACTCTGGGCACCGCCAAATCGCTACAGAGGGCGTCTTGTTTCACCAATAGGGCCAACGCCGACAAATCCAGCAGTTCTAGCCGATGCTGGGCAAAGTAGGCTTGGACAAAACTGGCCGACCCTCGCCGCTGGGTCGAGGTGCCTTGGCTACCAAAGCTATCAAACCGCCAGAAGATATCATCCTCCATGGCCGGATCACACAGAACCTGAACTTCCCACCAGCTATTGCCCAACGCCATGATCACCGTACTTTGCCTAGGTTGTTTCACCCCGAATCATATAGCAAAAAGCCCTAGCGGCCCTCACCCCCAGCCCCTCTCCCACGAGGAGAGGGGAGCCGGAAACGGTCTTCAAAGTCCCTCTCCCTTGGGGAGGGGGATTTAGGGTGAGGGCTACGGGGACTTTGCGATCTAATTGCCCCTAGGGAACAGGACACCGCCTAGAGGTTGACGGTGTAGGCGTCGCGGATGCCGTCTACCTTGATGATTTCCTCCAGAATGCCTTCGGGCAGGGGATCATCCAGACTCAGTACCATCACCGCATCGCCGCGCACGATTTTGCGGCCCACCTGCATACTGGCGATGTTGACGTTGAAGCTGCCCAATAGGGAGCCAATTTTGCCAATAATCCCTGGCATATCGCGGTGCAGGGTAAACAGCATGTGCTGGGTGGGGGGCACGTTGATGGGGAAGTCATCGATGTCGGTGACGCGGATTTCGCTGCCGCCCAGCAATACCCCGGTGGCGGAATGCTCACCCAGGCTACCCTTGGCCTTCAGGTTCAGGGCTCCGGCATAGTCGCGGCTGTCCTCGTCGCGGGTTTCGATGACGTGAATGCCCCGCTCCTTGGCTTCGATGCTGGCATTGACGTAGTTGACCCGCTCTTGCAGGGCATTGGACAGCAGCCCCTTGAGGGCGGCAATCACAATGGGTTTGCTGTCGCCGCTGGCAATGTCGCCCTGAATGCTGACGGTCAACTCTTCGACGCGCCCCCCGGCCAGTTGGCTGACCAGGTTGCCTAGGGTTTCCGCCAATTGCAGGTAGGGGCCAAGCTTCTCCAGCACCTCAGGCCGCAGACCGGGGATGTTCACCGCCGAGCGGGCGGGCAAGCCCAGCAGCACATCGCGGATCTGCTCCGCCACGTCGATGGCCACGTTCACCTGGGCTTCCTCGGTGGAGGCTCCGAGGTGGGGGGTGAGGATGACGTTTTTACCCAAATCCCGCAGTTCCGATTCCCCCAAGGGTTCCGAGGCGTACACATCCAGGGCCGCACCGCCAATGACGCCATCCCGCAGGGCTTGGGCCAGGTCGGCTTCGTTGATGATGCCGCCACGGGCGCAGTTGATGATCCGCGCCGTGGGCTTCATGGTGGCCAGGGTTTCGGCGTTGATTAGGTTGGCGGTTTCGGGGGTTTTGGGAATGTGCAGGGTGATGTAGTCGGCCTCGCGGAAGAGGAAATCCAGATCTACCAGACGACAGCCCAACTGTTCAGCCCGGTCAGCGGAAATAAACGGATCGTAGGCCAGCAGTTTCATGCCCATGGCGCGGGCGACGGTGGCGACGTGGGAGCCGATTTTGCCCAAGCCCACCACACCCAGGGTCTTTTTGTAGACCTCCACCCCAGTGAAATCCTTACGTTTCCATTCCCCCGACTTCACCGAAGCATCGGCGCTGGGCACATAGCGAGACAGGGACATCATCATCGCCAGGGCATGTTCGGCGGCGGCGATGGTGTTGCCCTCCGGCGAGTTGACCACCACAATGCCGCGACGGGTGGCTTCGGGCACGTCCACATTATCCACCCCAACCCCAGCCCGACCGATGATCTTGAGGTTGTTAGCCGCCTCGATCACCGCCTTGGTGACCTTGGTACCAGAACGAATCATCAGCGCGTCATACTCGCCAATGACGTTGACCAATTCCTCCGGGGAGAGGCTGGTGTTTACATCCACCTGCGCCACCTGGGACAGAATGTCAATACCTACCTGATCAATGGGATCGGAAACGAGAACCTTGGGCATGGGTCGGCCATAAAAATGTCACAGGAATCTACTTTACTGCAAAGGCGTAATTAAGGAAGACTGTGCCGAACACGATGCAATGACCAAGGTCCATCGCCACAGAACCCTTTTCCACCAAGCCCCCAGGCTGGACGCGGCCCTAGGCCACCGAGGGATCTAACTGCCGAAAACAGTCCACCAGCACCACATTGGAGAACAGAAAACCTTCGGGATCACTGAGCCGAATCCGCCGCAGATTGTCCCAGGTAATGCCGTCCCCACCGTCCCCATCCAGCCGCACCCAGCCCTCTCGAATGTGGGGCTTTAGGGCGGTGTAGAGGGTGGCCCAGGTGGCCGCATCGCAGAGGGAACGCACCTCATCACCACCGATGCCCTCCGCCAGCCGCAGCCCCACCATCAGCCGATCCAAAAACTGCTCGGTGGGCGGCGTGGGGGCCTCGTCGTAAATGCCCCCCCCCGCTTGGAAATCCTGCACCCATGGCCCATAGGTCGCCAGCGTCCGGGGCCGACTGACCCGCTGGTGTTGGGTGTAGCTGGTCGCCCCCAGGCCAAAACCATAGTAGGGCTGGTTGCGCCAGTAGGTGAGGTTGTGGCGGCAACGGTGCCCCGGTTGGGCGTAGTTGGAGACCTCGTAATGCTCGTAACCCTGATCGGTCAAATAACGCTGGGCGGTGCAATACATGGCCGTGGTCTGCTGATCCGTCGGCAACGGCACATCTCCGGGCTGATAGCGCTGGGCAAACACCGTCTGGGGTTCCACCGTCAGGTCATACACCGATAAGTGATGCGGCCCTAAGTCAACCGCCTTTTTTAGTCCCGACTCCCAGATTTCCATCGTCAAATGGGGTAGGCCCGAGATCAAATCCAGGCTCCAGTTGGGCATATCGACCCGATGCAGCCAGTCCACGCTTTGATACACATCCGCCACCCGATGGTAGCGGCCACAGCTTTCCAGGATGTCATCCTCCAACGCCTGCACCCCCAGGCTGATCCGGTTCACCCCCGCCCCCAGGTAGCCCTTCAGGTGTTCCAAATCAAAGGTGCCCGGATCCATCTCCATGGAAATTTCCGCCCCCGGATCAATTCCAAACCGCTGATCCAACACCGCCAAAATCCGTTCCACCTGCGCCACCGACAACAACGAAGGGGTGCCGCCGCCAAAGAATACGGTTTCCAGGGAAGCCCCTAACTTCGGCGTGGCCTGAATTTCCCTACACAACACCTCCACATAGCCCTCGACGGACAGGGAGGTTTCCCCCCGCCGCTGGTTGCCCAACACCGAAATGGGGAAGTCGCAATAAAAACAGCGCCGCCGACAAAAGGGAATGTGAACGTAGGCCGAACGAGGAGCAGAAACCATAGGAAAAGTAATTCGACTTTCAACTTTCGAGTCAAACAAGTTCATGTCTAGAACGATCTTCATGCCGAGGCGAGGGGGTCTTCGATCTTGGCCAAATTCTCGCGGCAGCGCACTGTCCAGGGGTGGTCGGCCCCTAGCTTGGGTTCGAGGATGGCCAGGGCTGGCTGATAGCGCAGAGGGTTAACGCACAGCATACTCAGTAAACTGGCGTTTGAAGGGCGAATGAAACCCCACGACGATATCCGTTTTGGGTACGCCCATATTGACTAATTGGGCCGGAATGTCGTCTTCTGTGCCGTTGTGCTGAAGCCAGATTTTACCGTCTTTGATATCTAGATGCAGGATGCAACCATAGATTCGCCAGTCGTTTTGCCAACCAACCTGTACGAGTTGATAATGATCTCTGACGGTATCCGCAATGATTTGGGTTTCTACGGTGCCGTCAAGGTCACTAAGTTTAGCAAAGCCTTTCAACAGCTTGTGCAAAATTTCTCGATAGTGTTCTAACTTATCCATAGCGTATTCGGCGGCCATCACGATTTTTTGTTGAGAATGCGATCATATTCCGCATGGGAGCCAATCCAAAACCAAATGATTTTGTCTTCTTGTGCTTTCATGGTTCCCAAGGCGCGCCAACCGATGCCAACTCTGACTGACCAAATGTTGAGTTTGGCGTTAACTTTCTTAAACTCCAGGCTAGGATGGGAGGGATCTTCTTGCCAAAGCTGGTAGTTTTTCTTGGCGGTTTCCTGGACTCGGTTGGGCAGTTTGGCAAAGAGCTTACGAAAGTCCTGAGTTCTGGAAGATTTCATTACGCTTCGCCAAAGCCCCCGTCCTCGGTTTCGCCTGCCTCATCTGCGGCCAAGGCGGCTTTGGCCATCGCTTCAAAACCACCTATATCAATTTCGTTGTTGGCTAGGGTTGCTTGCCATTGCAGCTCATTCTCAATGTCATTAAGAAGTTGCTGAGCCAACTCATCTTGGAGATCATCAGGTAGTTTCTGAGCTTCTTTAAAGGCGTATTCCAATAGTGTTGACATGGCTTGCTCTCCCTTTTATTACATTAGAAATCAATGAGTTGCCGATGATATACGCGAGGGGTCTTACTTTCTCATTATCCCGCTACCCTTTGTCCTCGTCTAACTTGGCCAAATTCTCGCGGCAGCGCACTGTCCAGGGGTGGTCGGCCCCTAGCTTGGGTTCGAGGATGGCCAGGGCTTGCTGGTAAAGGGTACGCGCTTCCTCGGTGCGGCCTTGGGCGGCGTAGAGAATGCCTAGGTTTTCAGTAACTCGGCCAACATTGGGATGATCTTCACCGAGTGATTGCCGCCAAATCCGTAAGGCCTCACTCAAATATGGCTCGGCTTCGCCATAACGCCCCTGATCTCGATAAAGGTTAGCCAGATTATTGAGGCTAATGGCGACAGCGGGATGCTCGTCCCCCAAGAGCCGCTTGCGTGTTGCCAGGGACGACTGCAAGAGAGGTTCGGCCTCATCGTAAGACCCTTGATTGTAATGGAGCAAGGCCAGATTATTGAGGCTGGTGGCGACATCGAGATGCTCGTCACCTAAGAGCCGTTTCCACATCGCCAGGGCATCTTGGAAGAGGGGTTTGGCCTCCCCATAGCGCCCTTGATGGCCGTAGAGCCCAGCCAGATTATTGAGGCTGGCGGCGACATCGGGATGCTCGTCACCTAAGAGCCGCTTGCGTGTTGCCAGGGCCGACTGCAAGAGAGGTTCGGCCTCATCGTAAGCCCCTTGATTGCAATGGAGCATCGCCAGATTATTGAGGCTAGTGGCGACATCGGGATGCTCGTCACCAAATAGTCGTTTCCACATCGTCAGAGCTTCTTGGAAGAGGGGTTTGGCCTCCCCATAACGCCCTTGATGGTCGCAGAGCCCAGCCAGATTATTGAGGCTCCCGGCGACATCAGGATGCTCGTCGCCCAAGAGCCGTTTTCGCATCGCTAGGGCGTCTTGGAAGAGTGGTTCGGCCTCCCCATAACGGCCTTGTTTTTGGTAGAGAACGGCCAGATTATTGAGGCTAGTGGCGACATCGGGATGCTCGTCACCAAATAGTCGTTGATACATTGCTAGGGCTTGCTGATAGAGGGGTTCAGCCTCACTGTAGCGGCCTTGCAGTTCGTGGCTTCTGGCAGCGCTGTTTAAGCTGTCGGCGATGTCTTCGTGTTCGTCCCCTAGAAGATTGCGCCGCAGGTCTAGCGCTTTCTGCAAGAGCGGGTCAGCCAGGGCATACTCTCCCCTTTCGAGTAAATACATACCCATGTCGTGAAACACATCAGCAGCTTCCGTAGAGGCAATAGCGCGCTGCTGGCAGTAGGTAGATAGGTCTTGTACATGGTTTACCAGTGGGGCTAGGGCGGGCCAGTCTTGATATTCAATGCCTTTGCTCTTTTCTGGAAGTAGCTTTACTATCGCCCTAAACAGCGGCTCCACCCAGCTTTGGCACCCGGCATCCCCCAGTTCTGCCTGCATCACCTCCTGCACCAGGCGATGCAGGCTCAAGCTCTGACTCTCTGGCTTCACCCGAATTAACGAATAGCTGCACAGCGGGTTCAGTAGGTCGTAGAGTTCCAGCGGGTCATCGGCGGCATCGGCTAGGGCGGTGGCTAGGGGTTCGCCGAGTTCTGTGGCCCCCTGGGTGAACAGGTTAAAGGGAATAGCATCGGCATGGAGAAAGGCGCAGTAGTTCAGCAGGGCCGCAGCAGCGGGGGCTTCGTTTTGCACTTCCTTGAGGTTCAAGGCCCAGGTGGTGGCGATGGATTCGGGGTATTGGCCCAGCTTGGGTTTGGCTTTTTCGAGGCGTTTTAGCCGCTGTTTGCGGTAGCTGGTGAGGTAGTCGCCAAAGGAGACTCGGTTGGTGACGATGTAGGCGGCGGCTTGCTCTAGGGCCAGGGGCAGATAGCCCAGTTCGGCAGTGAGTTCGGTGGCGGCGGCATATTCCGTAGGGGCAATCCCCCGTGATTGCCCTGACCCCGTAACGGTTGGGTTTGGCCCATCGATTGTATCGATCCTGTCGGATTGGCCCAATTCGTTGGGGAGATTGGTGGTGGGTTTGATGTCCTGGGTTGGGCGCACACGTGGGTGCGCCCCTACGGCGGCGGCGGGGGTGCGTGCGGTGCGGGTTAGGAGGAATGTTATGGCCTCTTCTGGGTTGAGCGTTTCCATTGCCACTGGTTGCACGATGCCCAGGTCTTGGAAGTCTTGCGCCCTAGAGGTAACTAGGATGTGGCCCGTAATCTCGCGGGGGAGAAACGGCTGCACCCGTTCGGGGTGGTCGGCGTTGTCAAAAATCAGCAGCCAGCCCGCTTCTCGGCTCAGCCAAAGCCGTACATACCGCACGGTTTCGTCCTGGTTTTCGGCATCCTTCAGGGGCAGGTTTAGCGCCTGGGCAATGGCCACGTAGCTGTTGGTCAGTTCCAGTTCCGTATCCGCCCGAATCCAGAACACATGGCGATAGTCGTCGCGATAGCGGTAGGCATATTCCACCGCCGTTTGGGTTTTGCCAATGCCGCCCAGCCCGCTAATCGCCTGGGTTTGGGAAATCGCCGCCGTCCGCCCCTCATGCAATTGCTGGTGCAGCGTCGTCAGTACCGCCTCCCGCCCGGTGAAGTAGGGATTGCGGTCATAGGGCACCAGCCACGCGGGTTCGTCTTCTGGTTTTCCAGGCGCGGCCTCTTCCCCAGCCTTCAGCACTCCCGGAAAAAGTTGCTCCAGTTCCTCATACAGACGATCTAACCCGCAGCCTGTCGATCCTTCGACCCAGCTCAGCAGAGCCGCCACTCGGTTGCCCTGGGCCGCTGCGCCTTCGGGCACAATCCCCGGTGACGGGTTGAGGGTAAATCGCAACTGCTCAAACTGTGGGGCTGGGAGCGCACCCAGGGTTTGAAAAAGAATCCGCCGTTGGGAAGACATCAGGCCGTTGGAGGAGAATGGCTGTGCCCATCGTAACCTAGGATTCTGGGTTGATGGTGGGGCAGTGCTCACCGGGCTGCATCCGGGCTACCTGGGGGCTGTAAGACTTATCCGCCCTAGGATACAGGCTCGACCAGCCTATCTCTCCTAGACTGGAAGCACTCACTTACTCAATCCGCCTCAATCCGCCTCAATCCGCTTTGTTGGTCTCCGGCATCAGCGGGCGAGACTTCCTCGCTCGTGTGGTCTGGCTGGGAATCGGAATTATCTAACTCGGATTCGGCATGAGGCCATAGGGAACTAACTCCCACGGGGCCTGTGCGGCTCCTCCTAGCGGCCTATCTCCTAGGGACAGTCTTTTTCTAGACAACTTGCAAGTCGTAGTCATAACGAGTATGATTTAGGGGTGATTCGCATCAACGTATCCACCGCTGTCCGGGAAGAAAGCCGTGACGGCCTGGACTCGCCGGATCGCGATTGAAGTATTGAATGAAGGAAAGCCCATGATTGCCACTGCAACCCGCAAAACGGACGCCGCTCATCGGTTCTATCCCACCCGCATCGATATGCCCGCCAATCTCCGTGCTCAGGTGGTGGCGGTGCTGAACCAAACCCTAGCGGCCACCCTAGATCTCAAAACCCAGGCCAAGCAAGCCCACTGGAACGTGAAGGGCATGAACTTTTTGCAACTCCATGAGCTTTTCGATGAAATCGCTGGGGAATTGGAAGGCTATGTCGATATGGTGGCCGAACGGGTCACTGCCCTGGGGGGAACCGCCTTGGGTACCGCTCGCATCGCCGCCGCCGAGTCCCTGCTGCCGGAGTATCCCCTTGATGCGGTGGATGGCCCGGAGCACGTCGCCGCCCTCGCCGAACGCTTTGCTCACTATGGCCAGCATGTCCGCGAAGCCATCGCCACCACCGACAATCTGGGCGACGCCGACACCGCCGATCTCTACACCGAAATCTCTCGCACCATTGACATGCGGCTGTGGTTCCTGGAGGCTCACCTGGTCAAAAAAGCCGACCTCGACTAGGCCAGGTTCTTCATACGCCCAGCACCCGTCGTTCCTATGAAAACATGACTTCGGTAGGATGGGGGCGGAGGGACTCGAACCCTCACGACCGCAATGGTCAACGGATTTTCATCCTCCCGCCGCTTTCGCGACCGCCAGCCCTTGGGATAACCCAGGGGCGAACGTTGAGAATTGGACCCTCCCTTTACCCTCGACTGCACGTTAGGGTAGCTCCCGTCGGGCCTCTGCACCTTCCAGCCTGTTCCGGTGATTCAACAGCGGTTCGGGCTGGCTTGGCTCAGGATTGCCATGTCCAAGGCTCTAGCTCTGTCCGAGAACAGCCTAAAACCCCAAAGTTAGGTTTCCCTGAGTTTGAGAGCTTCCACTTAGCAAATTTCTTCGCTAAGGCTCAGTTTTCTAAGTCCGTAGCGTCTACCATTCCGCCACGCCCCCATAACATCTTGCCTAGGCCAAAGCCCATGGCGATGTCGTGTCTTATTCCATCACCAACTGGCCCCAATTGCAACCATAGGCAGGATCTTTGCCGGGGGGCACAGATTCCAGGGAAGTTCTTACCGAGGAACGGCGTCCTCCCTTTACAATGGCGGAGAGGCGGGTGGTGATGGGGAGACCATGCCCATCTGGCCTGACCTTGCTTTGTGACCCTAGCCGCTGATTGCCTGGATACCATGCTTGCCGATCTAACCCTGTCCACTGATCTCCTGATTACCCTAGCGCTCTACGGTGGGCTGGCTGGGGTGTATTTAGTGGTGATGCCCCTGGCGATTTTGTTTTACTTGAAGGCGAACTGGCACCGAGCGGGTTCCGTCGAACGCACCCTACTCTACGGCCTGATGTTTGTCTTCTTCCCAGGTATGTTGCTGTTCAGCCCGTTTTTGAACTTCCGCCCCCAGGCCCGCAAGCTGAGCTAAACCCATGCGACGGATTGATGTATTTGGCATCGGGTTAGGGGTGTTCCTGGCTGGGGGAGGGATTTTTCTGGCCTTCCGGCTGGTGGGGCTAGATGGATTGTCGGCGGGCATTTGGAGCCAAGCCGTGATGGTGGGTGGCCTGGTGGGCTGGTTGGTGACCTACCTATTTCGAGTCGTCACCCGCAATATGACGCTGAATCAGCAGATGGACGACTACGAAACCGCTGTCCTAGAAAAGCGCCTAGAGGAATTGAGCCCCGAGGAACTCGCCGCCCTCCAGGCCAAGCTAGAGGACGAGTCGGCCTAGGGCCAAGCCTCCCGTTTCATCCCTCCAATCCCCACTCAGGCGGGCATAGACGCGGTGCCCGTCTTGGTTTAGAGTGCTCTATTGGATGTCTATCGGCCCGCTCTATGGCTCACGTTGCAGATCATTTCCAGGCGCTCAAAGCGCGGGGTGAATGTGCCCTCATTCCCTTTATTACAGCGGGAGACCCTGACCTAGAGACCACGGCGGCGGCGCTGAAGGTGCTGGACGACAACGGAGCCGATTTAATCGAACTGGGGGTACCCTACTCCGACCCCCTCGCCGATGGCCCGGTGATTCAGGCGGCGGCTACCCGTGCCCTGGCCAAGGGCGTCACCCTGGATCAGGTGTTGGATCTGGTCAAAACCGTTAGCCCCGGCCTCAAGTCTCCGATTATTTTGTTCACCTACTACAACCCAATCCTCAATCGCGGCCTTGATACCTTCATGGCGGATATCGCCGCCGCTGGGGTAGCGGGTCTGGTGGTGCCCGATCTGCCCTTAGAAGAAGTGGAGGCGCTGCTGCAAGCCGCCGCCGCCGCCCAGATTGATGTCACCCTGCTGGTGGCCCCCACCTCTCCCCTAGAACGCATCCAGGCCATTGCGGCCCAAGCCCAGGGGTTTGTGTACCTGGTCAGCGTTACTGGGGTGACTGGGATGCGGCAGGAGATTCAGGGACGGGTGAAGGATCTGATCGACAGCCTTAAGCAAACCACCAACAAAGCCATCGGCGTGGGCTTTGGGGTGTCTGGCCCAGATCAAGCCACCCAACTGCACCAGTGGGGGGCCGATGGGGTGATTGTGGGTAGCGCCTTCGTGAAGCGTTTAGCCGTTGAGGATTCCCAATCCGCTCTTCAGGACGTGGCTGAATTTTGCCGCACCCTCAAAGCCGCCATTCAGTAGCCCCTCGCCAGCCCCTCGCCAGAGGCTTCTAGGCTGGAGTGGCGGCTCGTTGGGCAATCAAATAACCGCAGCGATGTTCGCCCTGAACCAGCCAGTGGGTGCGCTGCACGGAGCAGTCGGAGAGAGCCAACTGAAACATTTCCAATTCGTGACCGCAAACGCTTGGGAAAGAAGCGGCGATGTGGGAAATGGCACAGTTATATTCGGTGATGATGTAGCAGGGGCCGGGATGATCCACGGCAATATGGGGCTGCATTTCCGTGGGATCGACCTCGTGCCATTCGGCCATATAGCCTTCGGCCTGTCGCAGGTCAACCAATTTGGCCACCCGTTCCGCCACGGTGCCTGTGCCCACCTGATCCCGGTATTCCAGAGCCTTGCGCTCCCATTGCTTGCGGAGGATGCTACCTACCTGGTCTTTGCCCACGGTTTCCGCCAGGGTATCTAGCAGGGAAATGGCGAATTCGTCGTACTGAGCCGGAAAACGATCCCGACCCTTGCCACTGAGGCGATAGAGGTGATTGGGTCGGCCCATGCCCTCGTGGACGGCCCGGTGTTCAATCAAGGCTTCGGCCTCCAAATCCTTGAGGTGGCGACGAATGGCCTGGGCGCTCACCTCAAAATGTTCCGCCAAGGCTTGAGCGGTGGCCTCGCCCTGCTTCAGCAGGTAGACCAGGATGTCGTCCTTGGTGGAGGAGGGTTGCTGCACAAAGGTCATGGCATCGGCCAACATGAAGGACTACATACTTTGACAACAGTCGTGTTGCTAAACTAATCTAAGATTGAGTTAGACAACCTAAATGTTGCTTTAATTGTATAGAATGATTGGGCTGTGTAGCCATATCTTTGTTCTGCGATGACTGTCACCCCTCCCACCCAAGCCTCCGACAAAAACCTCGAAATGATGCGAAGCTTTGCCCAAAGCTACGCCAAGCGCACGGGCACCTACTTCTGTGCGGATCCCGGCGTGACGGCGGTGGTGCTGGAGGGTTTGGCCAAGCACAAGGATGACCTGGGTTCCCCCCTGTGTCCCTGTCGCCACTACGAAGACAAAGAGGCCGAGGTGAAGTCCATCTACTGGAACTGCCCCTGTGTGCCCATGCAGGAGCGCAAGGAGTGTCACTGTATGCTCTTCCTCACCCCCGACAACCCCTTTGCTGGCGATCAGCAGGAGATTTCCGTGGAGACCATCCGCGCCGAAACCAGCAAATATCAGTAAGCCCAATCTCAGCCAGCCCAATCTCCGTTGACCGAGCCGCCGTCCAGAGAGTCGAGTCTATGAGTGCTTCTGTTCAGTCCCTCGTTAGCCAGCCCTATAAGTACGGGTTCACCACCGACATCGAGGCCGATGTTATCCCCCGTGGCCTCAGTGAGGACGTGGTGCGGCTGATTTCGGCCAAGAAAAACGAGCCGGAATTCATGCTGGAGTTTCGCCTCAAGGCCTACCGCAAATGGCTGACGATGCAGGAACCCGTGTGGCCCAACGTCAGCTATCCGCCCATCGACTACCAGAACATCATTTATTACTCGGCTCCCAAGGTTAAAGAAAAGAAGGGCAGCCTGGATGAGGTCGATCCCACCCTGCTGGACACCTTTGAGAAGCTGGGGATTCCTCTGTCGGAACAAAAGCGCTTGGCCAACGTGGCGGTGGATGCCATTTTTGACAGCGTTTCTGTGGCCACCACCTTTAAAGAAAAGCTGGCCGAGGTGGGGGTAATTTTCTGCTCTATCTCCGAAGCCATTCAGGAACACCCGGAACTGGTAGAAAAGTACCTCGGTAGCGTGGTGCCCATCGGCGACAACTACTTCGCGGCCCTAAATTCGGCGGTGTTTAGCGACGGCTCTTTTGTCTACATTCCCAAAGACACCGTCTGCCCGATGGATTTGTCCACCTACTTCCGCATCAACAACGGCGACTCTGGCCAGTTCGAGCGCACGCTGATCGTGGCGGAATCTGGCAGTTCCGTCACCTACCTGGAGGGCTGCACCGCCCCCATGTACGACAGCAACCAGCTCCATGCCGCCATCGTGGAACTGGTCGCCCTCGACAACGCCACCATCAACTATTCGACGGTGCAAAACTGGTACGCCGGAGACGAAAACGGCAAGGGCGGCATCTACAACTTCGTCACCAAGCGCGGCCTCTGCGCCGGGAAAAACTCCAAAATTTCCTGGACTCAAGTAGAAACCGGTTCCGCCATCACCTGGAAATACCCCAGTTGCGTGCTGGTGGGCGAAGGCTCTGTAGGCGAGTTCTACTCCGTGGCCCTCACCAACAACCTGCAACAGGCCGATACCGGAACCAAGATGGTGCATGTAGGCAAAAACACCAAGAGCACCATCGTTTCTAAGGGTATTTCCGCCGCCAAGTCGAAAAATAGCTATCGCGGCCTAGTGAAAATTGGCCCCAAGGCCGAAGGATCCCGCAACTATTCCCAGTGCGACTCCATGCTGATCGGCGACACCTCCAGCGCCAACACCTTCCCCTACATCCAGGTGCAAAACAGCACCGCCCAGGTTGAGCACGAAGCCTCTACCTCCAAAATTGGGGAAGATCAGCTCTTCTACTTCGCCCAGCGGGGCATTTCTCCCGAAGATGCGGTGTCGATGATCATCAGCGGTTTCTGTCGCGATGTGTTCAACAAACTGCCGATGGAATTCGCCGCCGAAGCCGATAAGCTGCTGGCTCTCAAACTCGAAAACAGCGTCGGGTAAACCCGTAGGGTGGGCACTGCCCACCATCCCCCTTGGCCCTGTCGAGAAAACACCGGGGATGGTGTATTGCTTCGCGAATGCACCCTACGAATCAACGATATTGCCGATTATTTTTTGCCCTGAAGCCTACCGGATATTGCCCAATCACCCCAACACCATGATTAACGAAAACAGCGAGATCATTCTTTCCGTCAAAAACCTCTATGCCAATGTGGACGGCACCGAAATTCTCAAGGGACTCAACCTGGAGGTACGGGCCGGAGAAATCCATGCCATCATGGGCCTCAACGGTTCCGGCAAAAGCACCTTTTCTAAGGTGTTGGCGGGCCATCCCGACTACGAAGTCACCGCTGGGGAAGTAAGTTTCAAGGGCGAAAATATCCTAGAACTAGAACCCCACGAACGGGCCACCGCTGGGGTGTTTTTGGCCTTTCAGTATCCCCTAGAAATTCCCGGTGTCAGCAACCGCGACTTTTTGCGGGTCGCCTACAATGCCCACCGCAAAGCTAGGGGCGAAGAGGAAATCGATGTATTCGACTTCGACGATCTGCTGGACGAGCGGCTGTCGGTGGTGAAGATGGACGCTTCTTTCCTGGATCGCAGCGTCAACGAAGGCTTCTCTGGCGGCGAAAAAAAGCGTAACGAAATCCTGCAAATGGCGCTACTAGAACCCGCCCTGGCGATTTTGGACGAAACCGATTCTGGCCTAGACATCGACGCCCTAAAAATCGTAGCCAACGGCGTGAACCAACTCACCACCCCCGACAATGCCGTGGTGCTGATCACCCACTACCAGCGGCTGCTCGACTACATCGTGCCCGACTACGTCCATGTGATGGCCGAGGGCCGCATCATCACTACGGGCAGCAAAGAACTGGCCCTAGAACTGGAATCTCGCGGCTATGAGTGGATTTTGGCCGAACATCGTGCGGAGGCTGTGGCGTAATGTCAAATTCTTCTGATCTCAACGCAACTCTGAGTATCCCTACCTCGACCAGCCTGACCGAACAGCGATATGCCTACCTCAAGGCGCTGATCGCCACCGCTAAAGCTGCCGTCCCCGCCGACCTCGCCCTGGCCGATCTCCGCACCCGCGCCGAAGCCCTGCTGAAGGAAGAAACCTTCCCCTCTACCCGTCAGGAAGATTGGCGCTTTACGGATCTGTCGGCTCTGCTGTCGGTGAACTTTGCCGCAGCGGAATCCTCGACCGTCACAGAAACAGCTATCAATCCTCTGCGCCTACCCGAAACCACGGGGGCACAAATTGTTGTGGTCAACGGCATTTTCAACGCCGAACTATCTCAACTGGAGCAACTGCCGGAGGCTGCAACGGTTGGTAGCCTGCGCCAATTGGGGCAAAATTTTGACCTGATGGCCAAGGTGCAAAACCGACTCGGCCAAGCCAGCGGAGGCCACGAGGTGTTTACGGCCCTCAACACCGTAGGCTTTCAGGATGCGGTGTTGATTTATCTGCCCCGCAACGTGGTGGTCGATACCCCGGTGCAGATTCTCTACGTCCACCAAGGCCAAGACACCTTGGCTCAACCCCGTTGCTTGGTCGTTGCCGAAACGGGCAGTGCGCTGACCCTCGTAGAAGACTTTTGGGGAGATGGGGACAACCTCAACCTCACCAATGCCGTTACCGAAATCTGGCTAGATGCCAACGCCCAACTCACCCACAGCCGCATTCAGCGGGAGGGCGCAGGCACCTACCACATCGGCAAAACGGTTGTTACCCAGGCCCGCGACAGCCAGTACATCGGCACAGCGGCAGACTTTGGGGCCAAGCTGGCCCGCCACAACTGGGAAACCTACCAAACCGGGGAGCAAACCACCACCAAGCTCTACGGCCTGGGGGCTATCACCGACACCCAGCACGCCGACACCCACAGCTTGGTAGCCCTCAGCTATCCCCGCGGCACTGTAGAGCAGCAGCACAAGGCTATCGTGGACGGCAAGGCCCACAGCGTCTTTAACGGTCGAGTGGTGGTGGCCCAAAAGGCCCAGCAAACCAACGCCAGCCAGCTCAACCGTAATCTGCTGCTGTCGGACAAAGCTAGGGTAGACACCAAACCCCAGCTCGAAATTGTGGCCGACGACGTGAAATGCGCCCACGGAGCCACCGTCAGCCAGCTTCAGGCCGACGAGATTTTCTATCTGCAAAGTCGCGGTATTAGTGCCAACCAGGCCCAGCGGTTGCTGATCTATGCCTTCGCCATGGAAATCCTAGACCGGATCCCGTTAGAATCACTGCGAGCCAACCTGGCCCAGCGGATTACCCAATGGACGTAGATGGCCCACCCTTACGGGAAGCGAGCTACACCCCCAGCCTATCGGCCCTCACCCCCAACCCCTCTCCCATGGGGAGAGGGAAGTCGGATAGCCCACCCACCCATTACCCCCCGCCCTCCCATGACCGTCGCCCAAGAACTTTCCCTGGCTGCTAAGGTTCGTGCCGACTTCCCGATTCTGCATCAGGAGGTGAACGATCACCCGCTGGTGTATCTCGACAATGCGGCCACCTCCCAAAAGCCGAGGGCGGTGCTGGAGGCGCTGAACCACTACTACCAGCTCGATAACGCCAACGTTCACCGGGGGATTCACGCCCTCAGTGCGCGGGCGACGGATGCCTACGAGGGGGCACGGGATAAGGTTGCGGCCTTTGTCAACGCCGCCAGCCGCGATGAGATTGTCTTTACCCGCAACGCCAGCGAGGCGATTAACCTCGTCGCCTACTCTTGGGGGATGAGCGCCCTGAAGCCGGGGGACGAAATCATCCTCTCGGTGATGGAGCACCACAGCAACCTGGTGCCCTGGCAGTTTGTGGCCCAACGGACGGGGGCCGTTCTGAAGTTTGTGGGCCTAGCCGAGGATCACGCCTTTGACCTGGAACAGTACCGTTCCCTGGTGGGCGACAAGACTCGCCTAGTGGCGGTGAATCACGTTTCCAACGCCCTGGGCTGCATTAACCCGGTGGAGGAGATCATCGCCCTGGCCCACCGCCACGGAGCCAAGGTGCTGATCGACGGCTGCCAGAGTGCGCCCCACCTGCCCCTGAATATGCAGGCGATGGACTGCGACTGGTTCGTGGCCTCTGGCCATAAAATGTGCGGCCCCACAGGCATCGGCTTTTTGTACGGCAAGCTAGCCCTGCTTCAGGAGATGCCCCCCTTCCTGGGCGGTGGCGAAATGATTGCCGATGTGTACTTCGACCACTCCACCTACGCCGACCTGCCCCACAAGTTTGAAGCAGGCACCCCAGCCATTGCCGAAGCCATCGCCCTCGGTGCTGCCGTGGATTATTTAGCCTCCGTCGGGATGGACAAAATCGCCGCCTATGAGCACGAACTGACGGCCTACCTCTACAAACAAATCCAGGCTATCCCCGAAATCAAGCTCTATGGCCCCAATCCCAAGGCTGACGGCAGCGGTCGTGCGGCATTGGCGACGTTCACCATTGACGGAGTCCACGCTCAGGATTTAGCGACGCTGCTGGATCAGTCGGGTATCGCCATTCGCTCTGGCCACCACTGCACCCAGCCCTTGCACCGTTTGCTGGGGGTCGATTCCACCGCCCGCGCCAGCCTCTATTTCTACAACACCAAGGCCGAAATCGACGCCTTTATTGCCGCGCTTAAAGACACGCTGGAATTTTTCCGAGGCATTTTTGAGGACGAGGATTAGGGCGTGTCATGAATGGGTTAATTGGATGAAATGAACGATTTCTCAACACTCTAGCTGCCCAGGCCAAGGGGCTGAGCCCAAGTCCCTTGTTCTATGGGGATGGTGATAGCAAAACAAGGGCTTGAGCTTATTGGATGACAGGTCTTGGGTGTTTAGGTACCCATACTAGTGATCTAGAAGAAGGGTGCTAGACTTTTGGCAAGAGCTTCAGCCGTGGATCGTGGGCGTTTGCGGCGATGGCGGCTGGGACGACACGCTTGGAGCAGGACGTTTCGATGGCACCCAAACCCAAATCCCCAGAGCTTCCGGTAATTGGCACGGTGAAAGGGCCAGGGGAGACGGGCAACCAATACCTATTCATCACCGCCGACCATCGCCAGGTGAAGATTGGCGAGTTTGTCTACTATCGGGTGGATGTGGTGGATGTGCCCCAGGCGGAGATTTTGGGCAAAATTTCGGCCCTAACGCTGATTGATCACCTGCCCGACCGTCTGTTTGCCGACCCGGACATCAACCCGGAGGCTATCGCCGCCCTGGTGGGGTTTGCCCATCCCAACCCGGAAGTCTATGAGGTGACCGTGGATGTGGTGGGCTATTTCCATCCGGCCCTGGGCTTCATTAACCCCCGCATGGCCCCCGATCCGGGCGCAAAGGTGTACCTGGCGGACGACGCCAGTTTGCAGCAGATCATCAACAAAAAGCAGCCCCAGGCGGCGGGTTCTGCCCACATTGGTTCGCTGCTGCTGCGGCCCGGTGGACGGGTGCCCGTGGCCCTGGATGTGAAGGAACTAGTGAGCACCCACATGGCCATCTTGGCGGGGACGGGTTCCGGCAAATCCTACACGGCGGGGGTGTTGATCGAAGAACTGATGAGTCCCTACAACCGGGCGGCGGTGCTCATTTTTGACCCCCACGGCGAGTACGGCACCCTGACGGATATGCGCGGCCACCCGGCCTTTGCGGCGGACGACGGCTACAGCCCAGCAGTGAAAATCCTCACCCCCGACGACATCCGCATTCGTATGTCCTCCCTGGATTACTACGATATTTTGACCCTGCTGCCCGACATGAGCGACCGTCAGCAGGCCATCCTCAACAAAGCCTTTAGTCTGCTGGGCAAGCACAAGCTGGGCGACCACCGCTGGGATGTACAGGATTTGATCGCCGCCTGCTACGAATCTGACCGCAGCACCGACGACGAGGGCAACGAAAAAACGGGTTCCTCTGCTCCCGCTCTAGAGTGGAAATTGGGCAAGCTAGAACGGTCGGATTACTTCCATCGAATGCAGCACCTTGCCCCGAAGGATTTGTTTGCCCCCGGCCAAGTGACCGTGCTGCAAATGAACGAAATTAGCCAGGAAGAACAGCAGGTGATCTGTGCGGCGGTGCTGCGCCAAAGCTACCAGGCCCGCATGAACACCGCCAAGGACAAAATCGCCCCCGACGACGAAAACTATCTACCCTATCCCGTCTTTATTTTGATTGAAGAGGCCCACCGTTTTGCCCCTGGTCACGAACCCTCCCGCTGCAAGCAAATTCTGCGAACCATCCTCAGCGAAGGACGCAAATTTGGCATGGGTGTGGGCCTGATTACCCAGCGTCCCGGCAAGCTCGATTCTGACGTGCTCTCCCAGTGCATGAGCCAGTTTCTGATGCGGATTGTCAACCCTGTAGACCAGGAAAGCCTGAAGTACGGCGTAGAGGCCGCTGGACGCGACCTACTGCAAGAACTGCCCGCCCTCACCAAGGGCCAGGTGATTGTGTCAGGGGCTTGTGTGAACACCCCCGTCCTTTGCCAGGTTCGCCAGCGCAAAACCAAGCACGGCGGCGAAACCATGGATGCCCCGGCAGCATGGCTAGGCTATTTTCAAGCTCACCGCAAACAGGCCCGCCAAATGGAAAAAGCGCCCCTGGCCAAACCGGGCAAAGCCGCCGAAACCTTTGGCGGAATTAGCATTGAGTAAGATGGGAGGTGGAGGAAGCCTCTATGCCTCTTTGGCAGACTATTCTACCGATGTGGACGACGCCACTGAACTAAATTTCCAGCCTCTTGCCAGTAGCTTCTGATTGTCGCCAATACATCAGTATCATGCCCTGAGCCGTACGATCCACCATCATAGAAGCCTGTAATCCTATCGTGGAAACTCCCTGTGGCATGACAGAATCCGATCAAGTTTTCTTGATTGCCTATATTGATTCGACCTCTTCTGGAAGCACTTTCAGTGCCTTTCCAAACTCCCAATGCCGCCTCTCCCCACTCCCATGTATCCTCCTCTTCTCCTGCATGTCGAAGCCAACCGAGGTACTGATCTTCAATGGGAACGCTATATCCGACGATAAGTACTTCTTGGCAACAGCCTGACTTTCTAATCTTCTCCGCTGCTTGTGCAGGGAAAGTGGAAACAGGCTTGACTTCAACAAAAACCTCTTTAGCCTCGCTAATAACAAAGTCTGGAATCCAGCCTTCAAAATCAATAGGCTCATACTCAACGCGCCATTGAAGCAGGTCAAACATTGCCGCCCAGCGAGCTTCAAGGCGTGATCTGTATTGCCGACCTTGATACAGTGTTGGGACTGCTTCCATGTACTCGCTACCAACTTAGCATAGGTGTACGGGTTAACTATATCAGCCTGAAGTCCTCGGCAAGTGTTGGGTTCCGCTTTGCTGCACCCAACCTACTCTAGAGATGTGTCAGGCAATCAGGGTAGCAAGACTTGGGAGGCTTGAACAACACGACTTAATCAAGACAAACCGCAGAGAGCGCAAGGGAAATTTAGCGTGAGATGGCTCACTATGTGATCGGCAAAATCATCTGCGAAAAATTACTGAGATTGCGACGTCTGACAATGCTTAAGTTAATCTTTAGTTTTCAATGACTTAGACTTTGACTGGATGGCTTAGCGCCTGAAAACGACAGGGATCAAGGGAAACCTAAGAAGATTAAGAATATCAACAACTACGAGACAGTTCCCTATGGCCGTAAAGACAATAGAGGCATAGTCCTAATGGGCATCTCTCGTGGCGACCTCTCTTCCCTCCCTTGCCTACTGTAATGAAAGCCAAGTCACCATCGTTGGGGCTGGCCATGTGGGTAGCGCCTTGGCCCAATGCATCGCCCAGCGCGACCTGGCCAATGTGGTGTTGTTTGATGTGATTGCCGACCGACCCCAAGGGCTGGCCCTCGACCTCAACCAGGCCCGTAGCCACGGGCGCTATGGCCACACCATTCGAGGCACCAACGACTATGCCGACACCGCCAACTCCGACCTGCTGGTCATTACCGCTGGGCTACCCCGCCGCCCCGGCATGAGCCGTGAGGATTTGCTGACCACTAACGGCAACATCGTGGCAGAGGTGGTGCGCCAATCCCTCGTCTATTCTCCCCACGCCAGTCTAATTATGGTCACCAATCCCTTGGATGTGATGACCTATTTGGCTTGGAAGGTGAGTGGTCTGCCGCCCCAGCGGGTGATGGGCATGGCGGGGGTGCTAGATTCCGCTCGGTTTCAAACCTTTTTGGCGGCGGAACTGGGGGTTCCGGCTGGGGATGTGGCGGCGATGGTGTTGGGTAGCCACGGCGATCTGATGGTGCCCTTACCCAGCTACTCCACGGTGAGCGGTATTCCGGTCACGGAACTGTTGCCCCCTGACCGCATCCAAGCTGCCATTGACCGCACCCGCCACGGTGGAGCCGAGATCGTGTCCCTGCTCAAACAGGGGGGAGCTTACTATGCTCCAGCCGCCGCTACCTGCGCCATGGTTGAATCCATTGTGTTGGGTCAGTCCCGCATTCTTCCCACGGCGGCCTATTTGACGGGGCAGTATGGCCTAGAGGATGTGTATTTAGGTGTGCCCTGCCAGTTGGGTAAGGGCGGGGTAGAGCGGATTATCGAACTCGCCGCCTTAACACCAGCGGAACAGGACGCGTTAATGCGCTCGGCGGCATCGGTGAAACAGAGCTTGAACCAAGCTCTAGCGTTGCTATTGACCTAGGTGGTGAGCTGAAACCTTGGGTATGACAAAGGGGGGCGGTGTTCTGGAATCAGCCTTGTTGCCGTTAATTGGGTTGCCGTTAGGAGGAACGGACGTATCTCAGCCAATCGCTATCCCAGGGGATAACCTAGGCGAGCAGGATAACCAGCAGTAGGAATCCAAAGACGGAAACGCCGGATTGCCAGAAAATGTGAAAGGTTGTGTTGCTAACCATGGGGTTTACCTCGCAGACTAAGAGTAGAAACACCCTATTCTATTAACATTCCCAAAATGGGAACGGAAAACATTATGTCCTTATGTTTAAATTACTCCTATGTCAAGGGGGGTGAGGTGACCGGTTGGCCTCCCCTTGGTGATCCCATCGTGCCCTAGACGTAACCCTGCTCACGAGTCGGTGTGATATCGATCACGCTACAGTGATTGCTGTGGTCGTCTCATCGGCCACACCCCTCTCCCCTGGGCCGATTCATGACCCGATTGCCTGATTTTCTTCCTACGGGTAGCCCGCCTGCCGATGGTCTATCGACCCCAGATCGCTACTGGCTAACCCATATCCGTATTCCTCTCTGCTGTTTGGATAGATCGGTCTCCTGGAAAATACCGATCCCCTCCCTCGCTGTTCCCCCCTGGCGGGAGGAACTCGTCGCCGCCCATCTGGAGGTGCGCCAGGGGCAGATTGGGGCGATTATCCCAGCCAGCCAGCCCGTGCCGGAGGAAGCCCTCACCTGGGATTTGCGCCAGGGGCTCGTGTGGCCTTGCTTTGTAGACAGCCATACCCACCTCGACAAGGCCCACATTTGGCCCCGACAGGCCAACCCCGACGGCACCTTTGGCGCAGCGATCACGGCAGTGCGGCAGGACTATCCTCGCTGGTCGGCGGCGGAGTTGCAGCAACGGATGGACTTTGCCCTGCGCTGTAGCTACGCCCACGGCACCCAAGCCCTTCGCACCCACCTAGACAGCCTTGGCCCCCAGGGCGAGCTAAGCTGGGCGGTGTTGGATGACCTACGTCGCCAATGGGCCGGACGCCTGACCCTGCAAGCCGTAGCCCTAGTTGGGATGGAGGTCTACGAGACCCCGATAGCGGCAGAATTGGCGGATCGGGTTGCCCAGTATGGTGGCCTACTGGGGGGCGTTCTGTATCCCCAACCTCGGCTGAGAGAGCGGATTGATGCCGCCTTTCGTCTGGCCCAGGAACGGGGGCTAGATTTGGATGTCCACGTAGACGAAAGCCTTGACCCAGAGGCCAAAGGGCTGCGCTGGATGGCCGAGGCTAAACTGCGCCACAACTTTAGCGGCCAGGTAACCTGTGGCCATGCCTGTAGCCTCTCGGTGCAACCCGAAGACCAGGTAGCACAAACCCTAGCCCTCGTGAAGCAGGCCGACATGGCGGTCATCAGCTTGCCCCTGTGCAACGCCTATTTGCAGGATCGTCAGGCCGGACGAATGCCCCGCTACCGAGGCGTAACCCTGCTGCCGGAACTGGCCCAGGCCGGGGTGCCCGTTGCCCTCGCCAGCGACAACTGCCGCGATCCCTTCTTTGCCTACGGCGACCACGACATGCTGGAGGTGTTTAACCAGGGCGTACGTCTAGGCCAATTAGACGCCCCCTTTGGCACCTGGCCCCAGGCCGTCACCACCACCCCCGCCCGTATCCTTGGCCTGCCCCAGGGCGGGCAAATTGGAGTCGGTCAAGCAGCGGATTTAGTGCTGTTCAAGGCCCGTAGCCTGAATGAATTACTCTCTCGCCCCCAGAGCGACCGCGTGGTACTGCGCCATGGAGTTGCTATTGACCGCACCCTGCCCGACTATGCCGAACTCGACGAGGTTCTATCAGGACGAGGGATGGGATAGGCCCACCGCTTCAGCCTGACGGGGGGGATTGCCTGTAACCCGATCTTCCCCATGGGTGAGATGGGCGGTTTTGGTGTACCACCAGTTGCGGGTGGCGGCATCGAACTGAGCGGTGTAGAGGGTGGTTACGAAGGGCTGAGTATGGTAGCCCTGACCGACAATTTCCACACAGTAGGAGGGAGATTTGCGGGTGGCGAGATCGGGCACCAGGCGCTTGCCGACACGCCGCCAACTGGGTTCCTTACCTCGCCACTGAATCCGGCAGCAGGGCCAGGGCAACTGCTCGCGGTCAAACAACCGACAGCAGGGGCCAACCACCCGGTAGGTCAAGTGGGCTCCAGGGCTTTGGAACAAGTATCCTGTGGGCCAGGGGTGCTGGGCCTGGGGGGAAGGGTTGGGTGTCATCGCGGGAAGGGGGTGCGCTACATTATCCTGTGTTGATGTAGTTTACGAGATTTCCTATGGCCGAGCCCATTACCGCCGCCGTGAGCGACCGTATTTGCAAGCATATGAACAAAGACCATGCGGAAGCCGTGTTGTTCTACGCCACCACCTACGGCAACTTGCCCAGTGCCACCGCCGCCATCCTCAATGCCATTGACCCCGAAGGCATGGATCTCACAGCCACGGTAGACAATCAGCCCCAATCGGTGCGCGTGGCCTTCGACCATACCCTAGCTGGGGCCGAAGACGCCCACCACACCCTGGTGGCCATGCTCAAGGCTCGGTCAGCCTCGGCCTAGGCTGTGACGGTACAAGATTGGTAGACGGTACAAGGATTGGTGGCAGTACAGGATTGGTGACCTGACAGGATTATGGTGACAGTGCAGTTTTTGCCCGACGACATCACAATCACCGCCGAGGTAGGTGAACCCCTGTTGCAGGTGGCCCATCGGGCCGGAATCACCATCCCCACGGGTTGCCTGATGGGATCGTGCCACGCCTGCGAAGTGGAACTAGAGGGATCCACTGATCCCATCTGTGCCTGTATTTCGGCAGTGCCCCCAGGGGTCAATCCGGTGGTGATTAACCTCTATGTTGACCCAACTTGGTAGCCAGCCCCATCGATGGCGGCGAGTATACTGCGGCTTTCGGAGGTTGGCATACCTAAAAAAAGAGTGCATTGCTGAGCGAATGCACCCCTTAGGAGTCTTGAGGATTGAGGTGATTGGCGGACTTAAGCGACCATCTGAGGAATCGCTTCGACGGGGAATCCGGCGGCTTTCCAGGCCGAAACGCCACCCCGCAGAACCGATACCGATGTATACCCAGCCGTCCGCAGTTGTTCCGCAGCGACGCTCGCTTCCTCGTCAGTGATGCCGTAGATATAGAGATCGCGGTCGATCTCGAAGCAGCGGTGGGCGGTTTCGAGGAGCTGGTGGGCGGGGATGGAAATGGCCCCTGTGATGTGGCTAGCGCTGAAGTCGGCTCGGTTGCGGATATCCACAATGGAGAGGGCGGGTTCGCCCCAGTCGAGGCGTTCCTTCAGGTCGTAAACACGGGACTCGGGCCGCAGGGGAGAGGGCTTGGGGAACCAGCTAAACAAGTTCATGGTGTTGAGGAGGTGGAGAACATCTGTCCCTTGCAATGTAACAAGCCTCACCACTCTCTGCAAACTTTTGTTAACAAAGCTGGACATGATGCGGATTTGGCTGTGCGGATGGATTGAGAATTTTCACGTTTGACGCGATCTATTTCCCTAGGTTCAGCCTACTGAGGGTATGGGGTCATAATGGTGAATACAGGCTGGGACTTGGCTTTGGCCTAGGGTACCCCTGCCCAGTTATGTTCATGGTGAGGCAGCCATTATCGCGGATTGGTTGAGTTCTAGCGCTAACCCAATGGCAGGTCACGAGCCAGAGGCCATTCGTCCCCTGCCGGAGGCCATGGTGGCCCAGATGGCGGCGGGGCAGGTGGTGGATTCCCTGGCGGCGGTAGTGCGCGAACTGGTGGAAAACGCTATCGATGCCCAGGCGAACCGAATTACGGTGCAGCTTTGGCCGGATCTGGGGCGGGTGCAGGTGGTGGACAATGGCCGGGGCATTGGGGAACATTCTCTCCCCTGGGCGGCGATGGCCCACAGCACCAGCAAGATTCACCATCCCCAGGATCTTTGGCAGGTGAAGAGTTTGGGCTTTCGGGGGCAGGCACTCTACAGCTTGACCCAGGTGGGCGTTCTCACCCTATGCAGCCGTCCAGCCTTCGCCGATCAGGGGTGGGCGGTGACCTATGCCCGCACCGGAGCCCCCCTGTCTTCTCAGCCCATAGCCATGGCACCGGGCACCATTGCCACCGTGGCGGATTTGTTTGCCCGGTGGCCTTCCCGCCGCCAGGGGTTGCCCGCTCCCAGCCGCCAACTCCGGGCCGTGCAGGGGGTGATTCAGGATCTCGCCCTCTGCCATCCAGGGATTACCTGGACCGCCCAAACCAACGACCGCTCCTGGTTTACCATCGCCCCTGGGTCAACCGCCAAGGCGATTATTCCACAACGATTGCATGGGGTGGCGGAGGAAGATTTACGGGAACTTACCACGTCTGGGGTATTCACTGTTTCCCCTCCATCGCTCCATCCATCGATCCATCTAGGCATTTCATCCAATCTATCGCCCGAACCGTCGCCCGAACCGTCGCCCGAACCATCCCCCGAACCATCCCCCGAATCGTCATTTAGTATCTATGCTGTGATTGGCCTGCCCGACCGCTGCCACCGGGCTCGTCCCGACTGGGTGAAGGTGGCGGTCAATGGTCGTGTCATTACCCTGCCCGATTTAGAGCAGGGCCTCATCCACGCCTTTCGACACACCCTGCCTCGCCATCGGTTTCCCCTTTGTTTTCTGCACCTGTCCCTACCGCCCCAGGCCATCGACTGGCATCGCAGCCCCGATAAATCCACCCTGTATCTTCACCATTTAGAGGACTGGATTGCCCAGGGGCAAGCCTGTATCCGGGCTTTGTTAGGCCACAGCCCTATCACCGAGGGCAACCCACGGGTGATCCAGTTGGTCAAAGCCGCCGAGGCCGGAGGGGGCTATGGGGTCACGGCGGGGGCAAGGCCTGGGTTAGACATTGCAACAGAGACCAGGACGGCAGGGGATCCAGCGCCTAGGATCGAGTCGGGTGTCTATCCGGGGGTGAATCTATCCGATCCCCTACCGGAGGCGAGGCCGCTGGGAATGGGCCTGACGGCGGTGGCCCAGGTACAAGGGCGCTACATCGTAGCGGAACAGGGGGATGGCCTCTGTGTGATTGAGCAGCACATTGCCCATGAGCGGGTGCTGTACGAGCGGCTTCAGGATCGATGGTCGGTGGTGTCGCTGGATCACCCCGTGGTGTTGGAGGGTTTGGGCGAAGAGCAACGGGAACAACTTCAGCGGATTGGCATCACTGTGGACCCCTTTGGCCCCCAGCGCTGGGCCATTCGCCAAGCCCCCGCCCCCCTCAAGGATCGGCCCGATCTAGCTGAGGCGTTGATGGAACTGAGCCGGGGACAAAATTTTGATGCGGCCCTGGTGGCCGTAGCCTGTCGCACCGCCCTACGCAACGGCACCCCCCTCAGTCTGCCAGAGATGCAGACGCTCCTAAACGACTGGCAGCGCACTCGCCACCCTCGCACCTGCCCCCACGGACGCCCGATCTGCCTCACCCTTACCGAAACCAGCTTGGCCCGCTTTTTCCGCCGCCACTGGGTGATTGGCAAAAGCCATGGGTTGGGCTAAACCGGGCGATCTAGATAAAAAACTAGGCAAAAAAAATCGACATTCCCCGGAGGGCTTGCCGATTCGTTGTGTGTTCCCTGTAGATGACTCGGTTAATGTTGAGTCTTCCTTAGTATCTATACAAGCGGTGGAAATGCCCAGGAGCCTTGTCACGGCGGGCAGTGAGATCGATCACACCCAGGTGGCTGGGCTGTAACAACTCCGCAAGTCTTGGTTACGAAGCCCACAATCTGAGGCAAGATTGAACTACGGACGACTAGCGAGGCCATCATGGGGCTATTTGATAAAGTGTTTACATCCGACGGCGAAACGGACAGTCCTCAACTGATGGGTGCGGCTGAAGCCATTGCCAGCATTGCCCTGGTGGCCATTGCTGCCGATGGCTACCTAGCCGACCAGGAGGGCCAAGACATGACCATGATGCTGTCGCGGATGCACCTCTTTCAGGGCTACCCAGAGGACATGCTGCATCGTCTGTTTGACAGTTTGTTGATGCGCCTGAAGGAGCAGGGGCCAGCGGCCTTGGTGGATCAGGCCAAGGTGGCTCTACCCTCAGATTTGCGAGAAACCGCCTTTGCCATCGCCACGGATTTGGTGCTGTCGGATCGCACCGTGACCCCCCAGGAGCAGGCGTTTCTGGACGATCTCTACCGCATTCTCGAAATTCCCGGCGATACGGCCCTGCAAATTGTGCAGGTGATGACTATCAAAAACCGAGGCTAAGTCCGGTTGTATCTCCCGAAACCCCATGGCCAAGCCGTCCTCCCCCAGCCCCAGATCCCCTCTCTATGTCTATGGCCTCTGCCTGAGCCCGGATCAACCGCTGGATCTTCCTCCCGGCATTGAGGGCCAAATATCCCTAGTGTCGGTGGGCGATCTGGCGGCCTTTGTGGAAACCGATATTGACCTAGAGGTGATCCAGGCCGATCATCCGCGACTGCTAACGGCGGTGCTGAGCCACGACCGGGTGCTGTGCCACCTGTTTCAGCAAGCCCCCCTACTGCCGCTGCGGTTTGGCACCCAATTTCCCGCCCTCGAATATCTGGAAGCCTACCTAAGCCAGGAACAAGCCACCTACCAAGCCAAGTTTGCCGACCTCGCCGACCGAGCCGAATACCAGATTAAGCTCATACCCACCGATCTCAGCCCGCCGCCGCTGCCGGAGGGACTGAAGGGGCGAGACTATTTTTTGGCCAAGAAGCAAAGTCTCCAGGCGCTCACCGAGGCCCAACAACAGCAGCAGGAGGAACGGCAAGGGCTGATCCAGGCCATCGCCGCCGCCTACGGCAACTCGGTCGTGGATGATGGCAACCCCGAAACCAAGGTGTATCTGCTCCTGTCCCGGTCGCAGCAGGACGCCTTAGCCCAAGCCCTGACCCAGTGGCAGGCCCAAGCCCCCCACTGGCAGATTCACCTCAGCGCCCCCCTACCGCCTTACCACTTTGTTTAACGGTTCCAGGGGGGCGAACCGCATCTTGTAAGATAGGAACGCCCCTTTATGCCCCTTGCACCATGGCTGGCGAAAAACTCTACGAAGGCAAAGCCAAAATTATCTACACCACCGACGATTCGGCGGTGTTGCTGACCTACTTTAAAGACGACGCCACTGCCTTCAACGCCCAAAAACGGGGGCAAATTGCCGATAAGGGCAAGATTAACTGCGCCATTTCCACCTACCTTTTTCAGCAGCTAGAAGCGGCGGGGGTGCCGACCCACTGGCTAGAGACCACCAGCGACCGGGAAATGCGGGTGAAGGCGCTGACTATTATTCCCCTGGAGGTAGTGGTGCGAAATATCGCTGCCGGGAGCCTCTGCCGCCAGACAGGGTTGCCCCTGGGCCAAGTGATCAACCCGCCCCTGGTGGAGTTCTACTATAAAAACGACGACCTCGGCGACCCCCTGCTCACCCCCGACCGAATGCGGCTGATGGCCCTGGCTACCGAGGAACAGATTGAAACCCTGCGTCGTCAAGCCGAACACATTAACCAAATTCTGACCGCGTTCTTTGCCAGTTGCGCCATTACTCTGGTGGATTTCAAGCTGGAATTTGGCCTCGATGCCGATCAGCGTATTCTGCTGGGGGATGAAATCAGCCCCGATACCTGCCGCCTGTGGGATCAATCCACCCAGGACGAAACCCAGCGGGTGATGGATAAGGATCGCTTTCGCCAGGATCTAGGGCAGGTGGAACAAGCCTACCAGCGTGTGCTAGAGCGAGTAATGGCACAGGCCAGTCAACATTGAAATCCATCAATGCGGTAGAATTTGTCCGACCATTGGGCTGAGGTGTCCAAGGGCCAAGGTATTGCTGTCTCGATTCGGCAAGGAATCGGCGTGTGTGATGTGTGGATGTTGTTAGTAGGTGTGATTGGATGCAGGTATCTCCTAGGTTTTTAGCGTTGCTGACCGCGTCCGGGCTAGTGGGGCTGTTGGCTTCGTCGGCCCAGGCCAATCCTGGTCTAGCGGAGTCCCCTGCGGTGGAAGCTGAGGCGGTGGAGATCTTGCCCCCAGCGGCCCTATCCGCCGAGACCCTCCGGCCCCCGGCCCCCCAAGCCGTGGTTCCGGCCACGGATACCCCGTTGCCTGTGGGGCTACCGGAGACGACTCCCCCGGTGCCCGTTAACACGGTGACGGAGGATGTGCAGGCGATGGTGGAAGCGTTCCGCCCCAACACCCCGGTGGATGTGGCCACTGACTATCCCCAGCCCACCCTCGATCTCAGCCAAAGCCCCAGCTTGCAGGGGGGATCCCCGATGGCTGAGCCCTCTGACCTGGCTGAGTCCTCCGACTCTGACGGTACGGCCCTGAGCCAATCTGGCCCCCGTGAGATTAGCCCAGAGGAAACTCAGCGGATTTTAGATGGAGCTGTGGAGCGGCGCAGCCAGCCCCAGGGTTCACCGCCGCCTACCCCTGAACCCGTAGAGGGTCAAGATACGGACGCCCCAGAGGCAGAGGTAACTGAACCCGAAACGCCCCCCGCCGCCGCTGAACCCGAAGAACCGAGGGTGTTGGTGGCCGAGGTGCTGGTGGAGGCTCCTGAGGGAGACCTAACGCCGGACTTGGTGAATTTGGTCTACAGCGTCATCGAAACCCGTGCCGGACGAACCACCACCCGTACCCAGCTTCAGCAGGACATTAACAGTATTTTTGCGACCGGATTTTTTGCGGATGTGGATGCCCGCCCCGAAGACACCGACCTGGGCGTGCGCGTCACCTTTTTGGCCCAGCCCAACCCCGTCCTCAGCGATGTGCAGGTCACGGGCAACGACGTTCTGCCGCAAACTGTGGTAGATGAGATTTTTGCCGATCAAAAGGGTGAGATCATCAACCTCCTGACCTTTCAGGACGGCATTCTGGAACTGAATCAGTGGTACCAAAACAACGGCTATGTGCTGGCTCAGGTCGTGGCGGCCCCCCGTGTTTCCGACGATGGCGTGGTCACCCTGGAGGTGGCCGAGGGCGTGGTGGAGTCCATTGAAGTCCGGTTCTTCAATGATGAGGGTGAGTCGGTGGACGAGGAGGGCAACCCCCTACAGGGCCGCACCCATGCCTACATCATTACCCGCGAGTTTCAGACCCAGCCGGGGGATGTGTTTAATCAAGCCCAGATTGAGCGCGACTTTCAGCGGGTGTTTGGACTACAAATTTTTGAGGACGTGACGCCCGGTCTAGAACCAGGGGATGACAACCCCCGCCAGGTGAAACTGATCGTCAACGTGACCGAACGCAGCACTGGATCGGTGGCGGCGGGCCTAGGCTTCAACTTCACAGGGGATATTTTCGGCACCGTCAGCTACCGCCAGGATAACTTTGGCGGTAACAACCAAAAGCTCAGCGCCGAAGCCCAGGTGAGTACACGGGATTTGCTGTTCGATGTGTCCTTCACCGATCCCTGGATTGCGGGCGACCCCTACCGTACCTCCTACACCGCCAACGCCTTTGCCCGACGGGCCATCAACCTCAACTTTGATGGTGGCCCCACCCCCATTGACCTACCCAATGGTGATCGGGTACGGATTCGACGATTGGGAACCGGGGTGACCTTTAGCCGCCCCCTAGAGGCTGGCTGGACGGTGGCCGTGGGTACCCGCGCTCAGGTCGTCTCTGCTCGTGATGCCGATGGGA
This sequence comes from Phormidium sp. FACHB-1136, assembly GCF_014697375.1. Taxonomy (GTDB): domain Bacteria; phylum Cyanobacteriota; class Cyanobacteriia; order Phormidesmidales; family Phormidesmidaceae; genus Nodosilinea. The sequence continues at coordinate 6,889 of NZ_JACJRS010000020.1, read as the reverse complement.
CGATTAATACCGTGGACGCAGCGGGCAACCCCCTCACCCTCAGCGGTACTGGCACAGATTTTCTGTGGACATTCCCGGTGAGCGCGACCCTAGACCGACGCAACGATCCCTTTAACCCCACCAGGGGCAACATTTTGCGCCTAAACAGCGAGCAGTCTGTGCCCCTGGGCAGGGGCAGCATTTTTATGAATCGCCTCCAAGGCAGCTATAGCCAATATATTCCAGTCAGTTGGATCCGCTTCAATGACGGGCCTCAGGCGCTGGCCTTTAATTTTCAATTGGGTACCATCCTCGGTGATGCCCCTCCCTACGAAGCCTTTGCCTTGGGTGGTACCAACTCCATCCGAGGCTATGAAGAAGGAGACGTGGGCGGGGGGCGCAGCTATGCCCAATTCACGGCGGAGTATCGGTTCCCCCTGTTCTCTTTCCTGGGCGGGGCGCTGTTCTTCGATGCCGGGTCTGATCTGGGCAGTGGTAACGCCATCATCGGAGCACCGGGGCCATCGCGGGGCAAGCCAGGTAGCGGCTTTGGCTATGGCTTAGGGGCAAGGGTGCAAACCCCCCTTGGCCCCCTGCGCATTGACTACGGCTTTAGCGACAGTGGCGAAGGCCGCATCCACTTTGGCATTGGGGAGCGGTTCTAATGGTCAGCACTAACCCCCTTGCGGCTCTGGGCGTTACCCCAGACCAAGCCGGATTAACCGCTCACCAGAATGCTCTCAGCCCCGTAACGGCCACCCTCGCCGCAGCGGTGCAGCGGCGAGGGGTCGGTCTCCATTCCGGTGTGGTCACCACCGTTACCCTGCGCCCAGCCCCAGCCCAAACCGGGCGAGTTTTCATCCGCCAAGATCTCCCCGGTCAGCCCCACATTCCGGCCCAGTTGGCGGCGGTGGATCAAACCCTACTGTCCACGGAACTGCGGCGGGGGGAGGCCACCGTGCGCACGGTGGAGCATCTGCTAGCGGCCCTGGTGGGGCTGGGGGTAGATCACCTCTACATTGACCTAGACGGCCCAGAGGTGCCCCTGCTGGATGGATCGGCCCTGGGCTGGGTGGAGGCGATTCGGGAGGCGGGTCTGGCGATTCAGGGGGAACCTATCGCCCCCTTGACCCTGGCCCAACCCATCACCCTTCAGCAGGGCGATGCTTGGATAGCGGCCTTTCCCGCCGCCGCCCCCCGTCTCACCTATGGCATTGATTTTGAGGTCGCCGCGATTGGTCACCAGTGGTTTAGCTGGCAACCCACCGCCGATCCCCTGGCCCCAGAGGGATTTGCCGAGGCTATTGCCCCGGCCCGTACCTTTGGCCTAGCCCACCAAATCGAGGCGCTCCAGCGTCAGGGGTTAATTCAAGGTGGCAGTTTAGAGAACGCCTTGGTGTGCAGCCACGAGGGTTGGGTAAATCCGCCCCTACGGTTTGAGCAAGAACCCGTGCGCCACAAACTGCTGGATTTAGTGGGGGATTTGGGACTGCTAGGCCGCTTGCCCCAGGCCCATGTGGTCGCGTACAAAGCCAGCCATCGCCTCCATGTCGCCCTCGCCAAGGCAATCCAGAGTTCAGCCCTGGAATGTCCCCTAGGGGCGGTATAGTGACAGAATTAAAAGGCTGTGGGCCTGTTTGACACCACCCCCAACGTCGCTTGGGCACCATTGACTGTGGCCTAGAGACGGCCCCTTTGCTGATAGGAGCGTATCGACATCACCGTGATTGAAGCCACTTCCCCTAGTCCCCTACCGTCCCCCTCCCCAGCCCCCAAGACCGAGGCACAGAATGCCGCTGGGGTGAAAACCACCTATGCCGCCGAGGAAATCCACGCCCTGCTGCCCCACCGCTACCCCTTTGCCCTGGTGGATCGGATTATCGACTATGTGCCGGGGAAACAGGCCACGGGGATTAAAAACGTCACCTTCAACGAGCCCCACTTCCAGGGACATTTCCCTGGACATCCCCTGATGCCGGGAGTGCTGATTGTGGAGGCGATGGCCCAGGTGGGCGGCGTGGTGTTGAGCCAAATTGAAGGGGTAGAAGGGCTGTGCGTGTTTGCCGGGATTGACAAGGTGCGATTTCGTCGCCCGGTGGTGCCTGGGGATCAGTTGATTATGACCGTGGAACTGTTGGCGATTAAGCGAATGCGGTTTGGCAAAATGCGGGGGCGGGCCGAGGTAGACGGCCAACTGGCCTGTGAGGGGGAACTGATGTTTTCTGTAGTGGATCGCTAGCGTAACCCGGACAGAGCATCGATGACCGTACCGTTGTATCTCAAGTGCTGGCTTCTGGAGGCAAGTCGTTGACTACTACTCTGATTCACCCAACCGCCGTGATTCACAGCGGGGCCAGCCTTCATCCCAGTGTCAAGGTCGGCCCCTACGCGGTGATTGGCGAGCAGGTCACCATTGGCCCCGGCTCCGAGATTGGAGCCCATGTGGTGATTGATGGCCACACCACCCTAGGGGCGCACAACCGCATTTTCCCTGGAGCCGCTATTGGCCTAGAACCCCAGGATTTGAAGTATGCCGGGGAGATCACCTCGGTGGAAATTGGCGACCACAACCTGATCCGCGAATGCGTCACCATCAACCGCCCCACCACAGCGGATGCGGTCACCCGTTTAGGACACCACAATCTGCTGATGGCCTATTCCCATGTGGCCCACAACTGCATCGTGGAAGACCAGGTGGTGATTGCCAATTCCGTCGCCCTGGCGGGGCATGTTTATATCGAGTCCTGGGCGCGAATTAGTGGCTTGGTGGGCATCCATCAGTTTGTTCACATTGGCCGCTATGCCTACATTGGCGGGCTCAGCCGCATTGACCGCGATGTGCCCCCGTTTACCATGGTGAACGGGAACCCGGCCCTAGTGCGAGGGCTGAACCAGGTGGGCTTGCAGCGGGCCGGACTGGCCGACCAAAACCATGGCCAGGACTACCGCCAACTGAAACAGGCTTACCGGATGGTCTACCGTTCCAGTCACTCCATGGCCGAGGCACTGAGCCAGTTAGAGCCCTGGGAAGAGAACGTGCTTGTGGGCCACTTTAGGCAATTCCTGCGCGATTCCTCCCAGCAGCCCAACCGCCGGGGGCCAACCCCCAGCCGCAAACGCCCCAGTCGATCTATCGAGGCAGACTAGGTATGGGTGATCCGACCATAGCGGCAGGCTCCCCCCGGCAAATTTTCATCAGCACCGGGGAGGTCTCCGGCGATTTGCAGGGGGCCATCCTCGCTGAAGCCCTGCACCTGGAGGCGGCAGAACGGGGCATCGCCCTGGCGATCACGGGTCTGGGGGGGCCACGCATGGAACGAGCCGGGGTGGCCCTCGTGGGGGATACCACAGGTATTGGATCCATCGGCATCTTTGAAGCCCTACCCTACCTCCTGCCCACCCTGCGGCTACAACGACAGGCAAAACAAGCGATCCTAGCCCACCCCCCCGATGCGGTGGTATTGCTGGACTATATGGGGCCAAATATGGAAATGGGGCGTTTTTTGCAGGATTACCTGCCCCGGGTGCCGATTACCTATTACATCGCGCCCCAGCAGTGGGTGTGGGCTTTTTCCGAAAAAGACACCCACAAACTGGTGAGCTACAGCGACCAGATGCTGGCGATTTTTCAGGCCGAGGCCGAGTACTATCAGCATTTTGGGGCTAAGGTGACCTGGGTGGGGCATCCCCTGGTGGATCGCTACCCGACCCCGCCCGATCAACGGGAGGCCCGCCAACGGCTAGGGCTAACCGCTGACCAAACCGTGATCACCCTACTGCCCGCCTCCCGTCGCCAGGAGGTGAAGTATTTGCTGCCCACGCTGATCCAGGCGGCCCAGATCCTTCAGCAGCAACTCCCCGATGCCCTGTTTTTAATCCCTGTTTCGGCGGCGGAACTGCAACCCCGCTTTGATCATGCCTTCACCCAGGCGGGGCTGCGGGGGCGTCTGGTCATCCCAACCGCCGATTACCAGCCCACCGACGCCATCGCCGCCGCCGATGTGGCCCTGACCAAATCCGGCACCGCCAACCTGGAAGTGGCCCTGATGAACGTACCCCAGGTGGTGGCCTACCGCATCAACCCCATCAGCGCTCGCATTGCCTACTATGGGCTCAACTTTAGGTTGCCCTACGTGTCGCCCGTAAATCTAGCGGTGAACCAACGTATTGTGCCGGAGTTTTTGCAGTGGGAAGCCACCCCAGAAGCCCTAGCAACGGCGGCCCTCGATTTACTACAAAACCCCACCAGCCGCCAAACTATGCTGGCGGGCTATGCCACCCTGCGCCACACCCTAGGCCACCCTGGAGCCTGTCGGCGGGCGGCTGGGCTGATTTTGGATCAACTCTCCATGGTTGGATCGCCTGGGGTAGGGTCGCGGGAATAGAGGTTCTGTTGAAACGCCCCCATCTTCACTACAATTGGTATGCTTTCTCGCCAACCGGGTGAGAAGGCCATGGACACCGTGGTGAGAGGAGAACTGTGTGAGTATACCGGAGTTATTTGAACGGGGCGGCATTGCCATGTGGCCGCTGCTGCTGCTGTCGATTCTGGCGGTGGGCACGATTCTAGAGCGGATCTGGTTTTGGTCCCGGATCCTAACCCGTGAGCGAGAGGTTTCGGGACGGGTCATCGAAGCGGCGCAACGGGATTGGTTGGCCGCCGCCGACATTGCCAAACGATCGAGCCCTTTGCCCATGGGGCGGTTTTTGTCCTCCGCCCTCAATCTGCAATCCCCTGACCCAGAGGTGTTTCGGCTGGCCCTAGAAACCGCTGCCAACGAGGAACTGGCGACCATGGGCAAGGGCGACAAAATCCTTGAGGCCGTGATTGCTCTTTCACCGCTGCTGGGGCTACTGGGCACGGTGCTGGGCCTGATCAACTCCCTAGGATCCATCCAAATTAGCGACCTGGGCAGCGGCGATGCCACCGCTGGCACCTCCCTAGGCATTAGTGAGGCGCTGATTAGTACTGCCGCTGGTCTTATTATTGCCATCATTAGCCTCGCCTTTTATCGGTTGTTCCAGGGCTTTATTTTTGGCCAAGCCAAGATGTTTCGACAGGCGGGCAGTGAGCTAGAACTGCTCTACCGCCAAAGCTGGGCCCAGGGCAAGGTACACAGCCTAGGGCCAATAGCGGATGTCCCCCAATCTCCCGCGACCGATGCGGGGGCTGAACCCACTACCCCCACGGAGATCCCCACCCTATGAAGGTCGATCTGCTCGATACCCCGAAGGAGGATGTGCGACTAGAGATCATCCCGCTCATCGATGTGATCTTCTGCATCCTGACCTTTTTTATCCTGGCGGCGGTGGGGCTCACCCGTCAGCAAGCCATTGACCTAGATCTGCCCTCGGCCCAAACGGGACAGCCCCTACCAGGTCAGGTAGGCCAAGGCGGCATCAGTGATCGCCTCTACGTCAGCGTGGATAACCTGGGCCAGGTGTATCTCGACCAGCAGCCCGTCAGCATCGATCTGCTCTACGACGTACTGGTGCAGTTCAACCAGGTGAATCCGGGCGGATTGATGGTGCTCTACGCCTCCCGCGATGCTCGCTACGAAGATGTGGTGACGGTACTGGATGTGCTGCGTTCCGTGGGGGGAGATCGGGTGGCCCTGGCCACGTTGCCCAGGGATATTGACCTCAGTGATCCCAATGCCACCACGAACCCATTTCCGGGACTACCACCCCAAGAATCTCCCCTCGATAGCACGCCCAGCCTAGACATCCCTGACTTTGGCCCCTCCGAGGGTTTGGACAATTTGGACGGTCTACCTAGCCCCAGTCTGCCCTTCAACCCCTCCGAGGGACGCTTGTCTTCCCCGCCCCCATCGAATTTACCCTCCGATGGCCCGATCTCCGATTAGCGGTTACCTCGCCTGCCCTCGCCGGAGTATTAGCGCATTGGGGAATTGGGATATCAGAGGTGAACGGGTTAGCCTAGCCCAGCCAGTTCATCCCCCCCAGAATCAATAGCACGACAACCACCGTGGTCAGCCAGCCCACTCGGCCCCGCAGGGCGTTAATTTCCGCCGCCTGTCGTTCTAGCAGCGGTGCTTCGATGCGGGGGGGCAAGGCCACAGGAATAGGGGCAACATCGATTACCTCATCCGGGGCATCCCCCTCAATCAGCGGCGGGCCATCAAACCGCAGCAGGTTAAACAGCCAGCGGGTAATGAGCCAGGGGCAGTTGCGGCGAAACCAGCGCAGGGCAAACACCCGAAAAATCGGTTTACTGAGGCGGGCAATCCCCTTCAGGGGCCAGCGCAATATGGCAATGGGCACCCGCTGATCAATCAGCCGCATCGAACCCACATCGTAGAGGCAGTCGAGGATAGATTGGGCGGTGGCTTCCTCTCGCTGAATCAAATTCTCCAGCAGTCGCATCACCTCCTCCACGCGCTCGATTTCCGTCTGGCTGAGGGAGGCCAGGGGGTGAGGCGGATAGGGGGGACGTTCTTGCATAGGCGGCGACCGCGAAAGCCCTGGGGCTTTCCATGGGGGCAATGATAGGATCAATAACAAAGGTAGCCATGGTAGGCCAGCGTTTTAAGGCAACCTTTGAAGCCAGCGTTTAGGCATCTATCGTTAAGTCTACTGGCTGTCCTTTGATCCCCGCCGCTATTTCTCGGATGATTTTCAGAGCTGGTTCAAGATCAGCCCTCTCCCCCAGTCCCGCTCCCATGGGGCTGCTACGTACGGGGACGTTGATTCTAGTTCCCCCCTTTTCAAAGGGGCTAGGGGGGATCAATCCCTGGCAAGGTCGGCTGATATAGCAGCCCGCAGGCAGGTTAGGACAATACGCGGAAGGCATTGTCGAGGGCATCCCACAAGGTGTCAAACTGGTGCAAGGTCTTTCGCACGTAGTGCTTGATCCGTGCCCAAAACTTCTCAATTTTGTTCAAGTCAG